>JAFNZJ010000063.1 GCA_017382915.1 Clostridia bacterium
GAACCCACGACCTCTAGCGTGACAGGCTAGCGTTCTAACCAGCTGAACTACCAGGCCAAAAATGGTGGGAACAACAGGGCTCGAACCTGTGACCCTCTGCTTGTAAGGCAGATGCTCTCCCAGCTGAGCTATGCTCCCACGGTTTTACCGCCTTTAAGACAGCGCTTCTGTCGGCGACGGATATTATATTACCACACCCTAAGGCTTTTGTCAACACTTTTTTTGTAATTTTTTTAAAAAATTTTTAAGTTTGATTTTTTGCCAAATTTCGCACCTCGTTAGGTGAAAATTTATATACTTTATCACAAAAATGACAGCTTATTTCCACCTCGGGCATTTCGTCGGCCATTTTATTAAGCTCCTCGGCGCCAAGGGTTATAAGCGCGGTTTCAATGCGCTCTTTTGAGCAGTTGCATTTATATTCAACATCCTGCTCATAAAGCACCTCTACCTCAAATTCACTTAAGGCGCGCTTTACTATATCAATAGGTGTTTCACCGCTGCTAAGCAGTGCTGTAACCGACGGCATACCCTGCATACCCTTTTCAATAAGCTCAATGGTATCATTGCCTGCGGCGGGCAGTAACTGAATAATATAACCGCCTGCCACCTTAACGGTAAGGTCGGGGTTAACCAAAACACCAAGGGCGCAGACCGTTGGTATTTGCTCACTTATGGCGTAATATGCCGTAATATCCTCTGCAATTTCACCCGAAACCAAGGGTATGCAACCGTTATAAGGCTCTTTAAGGCCTAAATCTTTGGTCACATATAAATTGCCTTCTTTACCCACCGCGCCTGAAACATCAAGCTTACCTTTATTATTAAGGGGTATTTCAACAACGGGGTTACCAACATAGCCCCTTACATTGCCCAGCCAGTCAGATACAACAATAACAGTACCTGCGGGGCCACCGCCTGCAAGTCTTAAGGTAAGGCTATTGCCCTCACTTTTAAGCATATTGCCCATCATGGCGCCTGCGGTAAGCAGTCGTCCAAGGGCGGCGGTAACAACGGCCGAGGTGTTGTGAATACTTTCTGCCTTGGCTACTATATCGGTTGAGTCAATGGCGGTTGCCATAACAAGTCCGTCTGAGGTTATACATCTAATAAGCTTTGCCATAAAATTATTTCTTCCTTACTATATAGGTAATTCTTTCACTTTTTTCGGTTGGTGGGTTTTGGGTCATATCATCAAAGGTGGCTACCACCTCAAGCCCGGCATCGGTTATGGCAGCTATAATCTGGTCGGCGCTATACGCCATTTCTGAAAACTCCTCATAATACCTTTGATAGTTTTCATCATTAGTATTTACAAATAAATCTAAATAAATATTGGTAAGTCCGTTACCCTCATACTCATTTTGCCAAACGCAAAAGGCACTTTCATCCTCTTTAACAAAGGTGTTGTTGCCAAGCACATGCTCATGCTTATAGGGGGTATTAACATCAAATATAAAAAGCCTGTCTTTTTCTAAAAACAGAGAAACACGACCCAGCGCCTTTTTGAAATTTTCATACTCGGTAATGTGGTTAAGGCTATCCATCATACAAATGGCGCCGTCAACCGTGCCAAACAGTTCAAGCTCCTCAGCACACTGATTTAAAAAAAGCGGATTGGTGGCACCCTGGGGCAGTTTTTGAGTGGCGGCGGCAAGCATACCGTCCGAACAGTCAACACCAATAACATCAATACCTTTGTCCGCAAGCTCATACGAAAAGGCACCTGTACCGCAGGCCAAATCTAAAAGAAGGGTTGGGCGGCGGTCATAACTATCAAACAGGTCTAATACCCTTTTTGCCCTGGCAGAATAATCGGCATCGGACATAAGGCTGTCATAACAGACCGAAAAATCATCATAATGCGGCATATTGGCGCCCCCCTTTTTTATCTTTTTAATAAAAATTATTATACCACACCTATTTTAAAAAATCTACCATTTATACAATAATTTATATGCTTTACATCAAGCGTGGTTTTATGGTATTATATTAAAAAAGGCAGGTGACACCAAGGTGACCAAAAATTTTTTAAATGAAAAAGAATTAAATGCGCTTTTAAATAACCCCAACATTACCTTTAAGGTTTATGACAGTTTAATTTCAACCAATAAAACCGCCAAAGAGCTTGCCGAAAATGGCGCTAAAGAAGGCACTGTTATTGTTGCCAAAAAACAAACGGGCGGTCGTGGTCGCCTTGGCAGAAGCTTTTATTCACCCGAAGGTACGGGTCTTTATTTTAGTATTATTTTGCGTCCTGATTTTTCACCGGAGCAAAACCTTTTAATCACCCCTGCGGCGGCGGTTGCAGTAAGCACAGTAATCGAAGCCTTAACCGACACTAAAGCCCAAATAAAATGGGTTAATGATATTTTTATAAACGGCAAAAAGGTTTGCGGAATTTTAAGTGAGGCAAAGTTAAACGCCAAAGGCACTACCGAATATGTTATTTTAGGCATTGGCATTAACCTTACGCCACCCAAAGGCGGTTTTCCAAAGGATATTGAGTTTGTAGCGGGTGCCCTGTTTAACGCGCCCCAAAATGACACAGCAAATGAAATTATGGTTAAAACCGTAACAACATTTTTAAGCCTTTACCAAGGCCTTACCGATGATAAAATCTACACCGAATATGAAAAAAGGCTTATGCTAAAAAAAGCAGAAGTAAACTACACCGAAAACGGCGAAGTTAAACACGGTACTGTTTTAGGTGTAGACCGCAGTTTTAACCTTATAATAAATAAAGCTGATGGCAAAGAATTTCACCTTTCAAGCGGTGAAGTCACTATAGGAAGCGGTAATTTAGTAAAATAAAAGGAGTATTTTATGAAAATAAAAACCAAGCAAGTACCCCTTGAATATGCGCTGGCGGCACCAAAGCCAAAGGCAAAAAAGCCTAAAAAGCCAAACATACTTTTCAGCACCCTTATAAGGCTTTTGGCCATACCCGATTTATGGGCAACCAAATTTACCTACACCAAAAGTCGTATGGATAAAGCAGGCAAAGGTCCCTACCTAATTTTAATGAACCATTCCAGTTTTATTGATTTAAAAATTGCATATAAGCTGTTTTACCCTATGCCCTTTTGCACCATTTGTACATCCGACGGATTTGTGGGTAAAAGCTGGCTTATGCGAAAAATAGGTTGCATACCCACCCTTAAATTTGTTACCGACCTTACACTGGTTAAGGATATGCTACATATAGCCAAAAATAAAAAGGTCAGCATTTTAATGTACCCCGAGGCAAGCTACACCTTTGACGGTACCGCCACCCCCCTGCCCCAAAAGCTTGGCACGATATTCAAAAAGCTTGATATACCCGTACTTACCGTTATGACCGAGGGTGCATTTTTACGCGACCCGCTTTATAACGGACTTCAGCTTAGAAAGGCAAAGGTTTCGGCACACCTTCACTGTCTGCTTACACGCGATGATATTAAAGAAAAATCGGTTGAAGAAATTGATGAAATTTTAAAGGATGCCTTTACCTTTGATAATTTTGCCCGCCAGTATGAAACCAAAACCGAAATCACCGAAGCTTTTAGGGCCGACGGACTTCACCGCATACTTTATAAATGTGCCTGCTGCGGTGCTGAGGGTAAAATGGTAGGTAGCGGCACCACCCTTACCTGTAATGAATGTGGCAAAAGCTGGCATATGAACACACTTGGCAGACTTGAAGCACAAAATGGCAAAACCGAATTTGACCACATACCCGACTGGTACGCCTGGCAAAGGGGCTGTGTTAAAAAAGAGCTTGAGAGTGATACCTACCGCCTTGATACCGAGGTTAATATTGGTATTATGCGAAATTACAAGGCAATTTATATGGTGGGCGACGGCAGATTAACCCATGACACCGACGGCTTTAAGCTTACAGGCTGTGACGGTAAACTAAATTATGAGCACGCCCCTACCAAATCGTACGGACTTTATGCCGATTATTTTTGGTATGAAATTGGTGATGTCATTTCAATAGGCAATAAGGATGCCATATATTACTGTTTCCCCAAAGAAAACGCAATTGTTGCCAAGGCAAGACTTGCGGCTGAAGAGCTTTATAAAATTAAAAAGCAAACAAAAACAACCATGACGGCAGGTGTAAAAAATGGCTAAAAAAAGCAACACTAAAAGTAAAATAGTAGCCTCTGCCTGGAAGCTTTTTTATGAGCAGGGGTATGACGGCACAACCGTTGATGAAATAATAAAGGATTCCGGTACATCGCGTGGCTCTTTTTACCATTATTTTGACGGTAAGGATGCTTTGGTAGGCTCACTTGCCGACCTTTTTGATGAAAAGTATGAGGAGCTTATTCCAAGCATTGACCTTGAGGGTGATAGCACCGAGCTTTTACTTTACCTTAGCAGTAAGCTTTTTGAAATGATTGAAAACAGAGTTGATTTGGAGCTTATGAAGCGACTTTACGCAACCCAGCTTTTAACCAAAGGCGAAAAGCAGCTGCTTGACCACGACCGCGTTTACTACCGTCTGCTTAGAAAAATCATTTTAAGCGGTCAAAAAAACGGATACATAACCACCGCTGAATCGGTAAATGAAATAGTTAAATACTACGCCTTTTGTGAAAGGTCCATTTTATATGACTGGTGCCTGGTTTCGGGTGAATATTCGCTTAAAGAGTTTGGTAATAAACGTATGGAATTCTTTTTAAGTCGCATAAAGGCTTAAATTTATTTTTTGTACAGTTTTTTGTATAGAACATTATACATTTGATTTTTGCTTTATTTTAAAGGTGTTTTTATAGTATTTTCAAACGCAGTACAGTTTTTATTCTGTACTGCGTTCTCTATTGCATTATTGTTAACAATATGTTAAAATAACCTAGTATTTTATATTATTTGGTGTAATCCAATATTTAAAGGAGTTGTTTTTATGAAGATTGCAGCATTTATAATTTACTTTGTTGCAATGCTCGCTATTGGTTTGGTTTTCTTTTTTAAATCTAAAAACCAAAGCGGCGAAAAAGATTACTTTTTAGGTGGTCGTTCAATGGGTCCTTGGGTAACGGCTATGAGCGCCCAAGCATCAGATATGAGTGGTTGGCTTTTAATGGGCTTTCCCGGAAGTATACTTGCTTTTGGTATGGGCAAGGTGTGGATAGGCATTGGCTTGGCACTTGGCACAGCCCTTAACTGGATTATAGTTGCTAAAAGGCTGCGTCGTTTTTCAAAGGCGGCCGATGATTCAATCACACTGCCACAATATTTAACCAATAGATTTGCTTCATCAAGCCCTGTGCTTAAGGTTGTTTGTGCAATTATATTTCTTGTTGCATTTACCGTTTATGTTGCATCTGCATTCAATGCGGGTACTACCGTATTTTGCGCTGTTCTCCCCTGGTTTGCAGACCACAGGCAGCTTGCAATGCTTATTTTTGCGGCAATTATTTTGGTTTACACATTTATGGGCGGTTATAAAGCAGTTTGCTGGACCGACTTCTTTCAGGGACTGCTTATGTTGGTTGCCCTTTTAGCAGTGCCTATTATTATGTTTGCTTTTGGCAATTTTGACAACCAATATACATCCGCTTTTGCCGATGGTGTTACCGCATTTAACTCAAATCCGTTTACTGCAAGCTGGCAAGATATTGCGTCCGGTCTTGGTTGGGGTCTTGGCTATTTTGGTATGCCCCACATACTGGTAAGATTTATGGCTATTAAAAAATCTTCAATGGTTAAAAAATCTTCCACTGTTGCTATAATTTGGGTTATATTAACCTTGGGCGCTGCAATAGCAATTGCATTTTTAGCCCGCACCTACCTGCTTGCGGATGGTGGGTCATTGGCAGAATCACTTTTACCTGCAGGTATTCAGCAAAACATATTCATTGAGATTGTTAATGATATATTCCCCGGCTTCTTTGCAGGCATAATTCTTTCGGCCATAATCGCCGCTTCAATGTCTACCGCAGATAGCCAACTTTTGGTTGCATCATCATCCTTCACCAGCGACATTTACAAGCCCCTTATCCGCAAGAATAAAGCATCCGACAAGGAACTGCTTTGGGTAGGCAGAATCGTTGTTTTGTTAGTTACAATTGTTGGTTTAATAATTGCTATGTCAGGTCTTAACAGCACCAGTTCATGGGCATCAAACATTATGGCAATGGTTGAAAACGCTTGGGGATTATTTGGTGCCGCCTTTGGCCCTGTTGTTATCCTTTCTCTGTTTTGGAAGCGCTTTAACTATGCAGGTGCAGTCGCAGGTATTTTAGCAGGCGCAATAGCCGATATTGCTTGGCTTGTTTTATTTACCAGTACCGTTACCGATGCAGTCATTTGCAACACCGGCGTTTACGAGATTTTGCCCGGCTTTATTGCTGGTGCTATTGTTGCCGTTATTGTTACCCTTTGCACTAAAGCTCCAAACGATGCCGTTTTAGAAATTTACAAAAACGCAACAGACAAAACTATTGACGACTAGTTTCAAAGCACAATAAAAAGGCAGACCAACTTTGGTCTACCTTTTTTTGTTTTTAAAGCCTTTTATGATAACTGCTATGCCAACCACAAAAAGCATTATGCTAATCCACTGCGAGGTTGAAAAAAGCCATAAGCTGCCGCGTTCAGCATCATACCTAAAATACTCTAAAACAAAGCGGATAACCGAATAGCCCGTAAGGTAGGCGCCCACCGAAAAAGTGGTACTACCCGCTTTAAAATAGATTACAAGCAACACTAAAAACAGCAAAAGAAGACAGGCCGCCTCAATACCCTGCACAGGTAAAAGAGGTGTGTTAAGCGGGGTATTGCCAAGGCTTTCGGTATAGGTGACCGAAAGCGGACCATCATAAGGAATACCGTAACAACAACCGCCAAAAAGACAACCTATTCGTCCTATACAGTGGCCAAGTGGTATAACGGTAGCATAAATTCCCGCAAAATCAGAAAGCTTTAATTTAAACATTTTTGTGTAAATTAAAAGCCCCAAAAAGCCGCCTATAAATCCGCCATAAAAAACAAATCCGCCCTTCATTAACGCTTCAAAGGGAATATTGTTTTCAATTACATATTTAAGGTTTATTAGTATAAACAAAAGCTTGGAGCCGATAAGCCCGCCAACGGCGGTAAATATGGCAGAGTAAACTATTTCATATTTAGGCAGTTTTTTGCGCCCGCATATTAGGCTGGCAACAAAAGCCGAAGCAAAAATACCAAGCATATAGCAAAGTCCGTATATGGGTATTTCTTTGCCAAAAAAATCTATAGATGAAGGCATAATAACATCCTTTAATATTATAATATAAAGACACTACCCCTAAAAAGAGTAGTGTCTTTTTTTGTTTTACTGAAGCAGTTCGCTCATATCAATAACAACATCTTCACCTTCATAGTTGTCTGTGATAGCATCTGCAGCTTGTTCGGTTTGTTTATTCAAGTCATCAATACCATTTATTGCATCATTAACAATATCTTCGCTATCATCAATTAAATCCTCAAGTAATTCTTCAGGATCCTCATCAGATGCGGCAAGACCAGCCTGACAAAGGCCACAGGTTAAAGCAAAAATAGCAGAAAGAACCACTGCAATGATACCAACAACTAAACCGCCGGTAGCAACGCCCTTAGGCTGATTATTGGCTGCAAGCTTTTTGCCGCCCATAACCGAAAGCACCAAAGCAACAATTGCAAGCACTAATGCCACAAATGAAACAAAGGGTAATGCGCTTAAAAAGGATAAAACCAACGCAACAATACCAAGAACAAGACCGGTTATAGCCATACCTTTACCCATTTTTTTACCCCCTTTCAACCTATTTTTATAATTAAATTTTATCATAAAGCAAAATGGTTGTCAACAAACAATATTTTACCAAAGCTACAGCAGCCAAATTTCCTCATCGCGCCGCGGTGCAGGTTTGCTTTCACTTTTTGGCTTTTTGTTTTCGGTTTTAGGACGGGTGGGGTCGGCTGCGCGCGACACCCTTTCGGCCTTATATTCACTTATCTCTTTTAAAAATTCATTAACGCCCGAAATATCATCATCTATTATAAGGGTGCGTTCATGGTTTTTATCGGCTGGTCTGCCCTTTATTATAAGACCATAAGCGCCAAGCTGACTTAAAAGCTCATAGCCTTCACCTTCTTTAACCGATGTGTAAATAAGCACCATACCCTGCCTTTTTGCCAGCGGCACTATTTCATTAAAGGTGTCAATGCCGTTTGACCTTATATCATTAAAAATAACGGTTTTAATGCCGCCCAAAACAGCCTTTTTGGTGGTGGCTTTTTTAAGATAGCCAATTTCTTTGGCAACATCAAGTATTCTTTGCTTTGCCTCATCACTTATTTCGGTACTGTTTTTTAGTGCCTTTGATGCGGTTGCTACCGAACAACCCGCCTTTTCGGCTACATCCTTAAGTGTCATTTTCATCCACCACCCTTTCGGTTAATTTTTTTACTGTTTCACCCGCTATTATAAGCCCCATAACCGACGGCACAAAAGCAATGCTTGCGGGGGATGCTTCACCGTCCGCCCTTTTAATTGCGGGTTCCTTTGAATATACTGCGGTAACACCCTTGATACCGCGTTTTTTAAGCTCCAGTCGCATAACCCTTGCCAGCGGGCAAACACTGGTTTTTTCAATAGGTGCCACCTCAAATTTAGTGGGGTCAAGCTTATTGCCCGCACCCATTGCCGAAATTACAGGCACACCCGCCTTTACGGCAAGTGCACAAATTGCAATTTTTGCCGTTACATTATCCACCGCATCAACAACACAGTCAAACTGCGAAAAATCAATTTTTTCGGCTTCGGCAGGTGTTATAAACACGGGGTATTCAAAAACCTTAATGTCGGGGTTAATATCCTTAAGGCGGTTTGATAAAACCTTAGTTTTAAGCTTGCCCACTGTACTGTCAAGCGCAATTAACTGGCGGTTGATGTTGGTTATGTCCACTATATCATTATCAAAAATATGAAGCTCACCAACACCGCTTCTGGCAAGTGCTTCGGCAGTAAAACCACCTACGCCACCTATACCAAAAACCGCAACCCTGCCGTTTATAAGCTTATTAAAAGCGGCGTCACCAATAAGTGCGGCGGTCCTTTTAAATCTATCGTTAGGCATATTTATTCACCCTTTAACATTTCAGGTAGTTTTGACAAAACACCTTCAAAATTAACGCCGTACCACATTTCAGGTCGGTTTTGCAATGAATTTTCTATTGCCATACAGGTAAATTCTGTGGCGGCTTTAAGGGCGGTTTCCATACCCGACCCATTAACCATTGCCGCAACAAAAACGCTGGCAAAAACATCGCCCGTACCGTGGTACATACCGGGTATTTTAGGGCAGGATACAAAGCTGAATTTATTTTGCCTACTGTTATAAGCAGCGGCGCCCTGCTCATTTTCATTAAGGCAGGCACCCGTTAAAACTACAGTACCGCTACAAATTTTTGAAAGGCCTTTAAGCAGACCTTCAATATATTCTTTTGAATAGGGTGGCGCCTTATAATCAACACCAAGCATTAAGCAGGCCTCGGTCACATTGGGGGTAATAATATCTGCATGAGCGCATAAATCACGCATTTTATGGGCAAAATCAAGCGAAAATGTTTGATAGAGTTTACCATTATCGCCCATAACGGGGTCAACTACAACCAAGGTATTCTTGCCTTTTAGTTTGTTTACGGCATCGGCAACAAGGTCAATTTGCTTCATACTGCCAAGGTAACCTGAATATATAGCATCAAACTCAAAGCCTTCGCTTTGCCAATGCTCAGCAATTGGGGATATGGCTTCGGTTAAATCCTTAATATATATGTTTTTAAATCCGCCTGTATGGGTTGAAAGCAATGCGGTGGGCAGGGCGCAACACTCAATGCCCGCCACCGAAATAATTGGCAAGGCAACCGTTAATGAGCATTTGCCAATACCCGAAATATCGTGTATGGCGGCTATTCTTTTTTGGCGCATAATTAATCACTCCAAATTAAAAAACTTCATCAATGCCCATAGTGGCACGCGCGTTAAGTGATGAGCTTGCGGTGGCTTTTTCATAAGCCGCCTGAACGCCAATCATTGCGGCATTATCACCACAGTAGCAAAGCTCAGGATAATATAGGCTAAAGCCTTCATTTTGACAAACATCCTTCATCATTTGCCTAAGTTCACTGTTGGCCGAAACACCACCCGCTAAAACAACGGTTTTAATGCCGGTCTCTTTAGCTAAATCTATAGTGCTTTTGGTTAATATTTCTGACACCCTGCGCCTAAGGGTAGCGGCAAGTACGGGTACATCGCACTGCTCACCCTTTTGGTCTAAATTATGCAGTATGTTTATAACGGCGGTTTTAAGACCCGAAAAACTAAAATCATATTTACTGTCCTCAACATGGGGAACAGGTAAAGGATATTTGTTAAAATCGGGTGTGGTTGCAATTTTATCAAGGGTGACACCGCCCGGATAAGAAAGACCCATGGCACGTGCCGCCTTATCAAAGCACTCCCCCGCCGCATCATCACGGGTGCGGGCTAAAATTTCAAATTGGGTATAATCTGTAACCTTGGCAATTACTGAATTACCGCCCGAAACCAAAAGGCATAAAAAGGGTGGCTTAAGTTCGGGGGCGGTGATGTAATTTGCCGCTATATGACCACGCAAATGGTGAACAGGTATTAGCGGCACACCCAGTGACATTGCAAGACCTTTGGCAAAATTAACACCAACAAGCAACGCACCAATTAGTCCCGGTGCGGTAGTGACGGCAACGGCATCAATGTCCTTTTTGGTTATGCCGGCCGCAGATATTGCCTGCTCAGTAAGGGCATAGATTGCTTCGGCGTGGCGGCGGGATGCAATCTCGGGCACGACTCCGCCGTATAACTTATGCTCCTCCACCTGTGAAGCAACTATATTTGATAACACCTGCCTGCCGCGGGTAATGGCAACTGCGGTCTCATCACAGGAGCTTTCAATTGCTAAAATGGTTTTAAAATTCATTTTAAAAGTACCTCGTCATAATAAGCGCATCCTCTTTAGGATTACTGTAAAAATTCTTTCTTTTACCTACCTCTTTAAACCCAAGGGAGGTGTATAAATTTATTGCGGGGGTATTGGAAACCCTGACCTCTAAGCTTAAAAAGGCAAGCTTTTGTGATACCGAATAATCAATAAGCTGATTTGTCAATGCCTTACCAATGCCTTTTTTTCGGTGGTCGGGCAAGACACCAATATTGGTAACATAGCCTTCATCAAGTACGGTGTACATACCCGCATAACCCACAACCTTGCCATCGTCATTTGCAGTAAAAAAGACGGTGGTATCGCCCGAGCTTTTAACCTGCTGTACCGACCAAGGTGTTGCAAAGCAATGCTTTTCAATAAAGGCAATGTCGCTTGCGGCTTTTTCTAAATTTGTAACTCGCTCAATCATTTAAGCTTCCCCCTTAATAAGGGCATCAACCGCCGATTTAATATTCAAAAGGCAGTCATAATATGTATCAAGGTCGCCGCCGTATGGGTCGGCAATACCGCCACCCAGTACAATGATTTTTTTAGGGTCAACACCAACACCTACTAAAGATGCTAAATGTCCATTTGTCATTACGGCTATAAGGTCGGCCTCATCAATCATTTGAAAATTCAGTCTTTTTGATGTATAATCGTTAAAATTTATACCTATTTTCGCCAACGCCTTTACCGAATTAGGGTTTATCTTATCAAACCCTGCGGCAAGACCTGCGCTATCGGCAACCCAGTTTAAGCCCTTTTCTTTGGCGGCGGCATTAAAAACCGCCATAGCCATTGGACTGCGACAGGTATTGCCTGTGCAAACAAATATTATTTTTTTCATAAGCTTTACCTGCCTTTCGGTTAATTGGTGGATTTTATATATATATCCTAAATCAAAAAATTTGCTGCGGACCATGTAATTGGTTCATAGTGCGTTTTGCAGCGGAGAGGATGTATTTTTTATACCTCCCGCAGCGAAAAGAC
>JAFNZJ010000010.1 GCA_017382915.1 Clostridia bacterium
AATCCATCTTCGATGGGTGAAATCACTTGCGTGGTGAAATCCGACTTCGTCGGGTTAGGGGATGGATTTAATTTCATCTGCGCAGCAGATTTCATCCAAGCAACGCTTGGATTTCACCGTGCGTAGCACGATTTCACTTATACTTGCGGCTCCACCGCTTTTATGCTATAATACACCCAAGGCGGTGATGATATGAAAAAGAAAACCAAAAAAGTTGCGATATGCCTTTTGGCCTTTATCATTCCTTTTTTATTTTGGTGTGGCGCATTGGTAAAAGACTGTCTGATTACGGCAATCTATAAAGATCAATTTAACAGCATAAAACTCGCTGAAACCGAAGAACCGCTTTCTGAGTTTGACTGGTATAGAATAACGTCCTATTCGGATGAAAAAATTGTGATTTACTTTGTAAACACACTAGGAAAAAGGATGGATGGAGAATACAAAGTGGGCGGAGAGATGATTTTCAGTAAAACACCTAACGGTTGGCTGCATACGGATATGGTGGATAGCATTACGTGGTCAGGTGCTGGGTCGGCAGATGATTATATTTGGCCTTATTGGCACCATATATTTTTAGCTTAAAGAAATCCTCGGTTTTTAGACCAGTTCTTTTTCGGACACGAATGACAAAAAACTCTCGTTCAATAGAACGAGTGTTTTTTTATCCATTGCGAAAGCAATGGCATATCATCAACACGGCGTTGCCGTGTTGTATCTCATCAGTCCGTCAGGACTGTATATCATCACGCTTTAGCGTGTATCAAAAATACTTTCGAAATGATGATATACAAAACTAAAGTTTTGATGATATGCAATTCCTCGCGGAATTGATGATATACAATGCTCCGCATTGATTTATTGCCGCTTTTATGCTATATTAAACTTGAGGTCGGTGATATTATGAAAAAATTCAAAGAGCTTTTATGGTTTATAATACCTTTTTTAAGTTTAAGTGCTATTACTATTATTTATTTTGTTTTAAATGTAGGTAATGGGGTAAATTATTTAAAATTTATGATTAGTGACCCTATTTTTATAATAGCGCTGGTTAACACCTTTATTCCACCTGTTATATTGTCTTTTGCCTTGGTGCTTGTATATAAATTAGTTTTGCGTTTTGTATTTAAAAAGACAGTAAAGGGAAGAAAACTAAACTTTATTATTCTTTATATGGTTTCTGTTATAGCGCCCATAGTATATATAGTAATAATGAAAAAGGGTGCTTTTGATTTGATTAATAATACTATCTTTACGCTACAAAGCGGAATAATTGTAACCTTTATATTTTGGGTTGTAGATGTAATTAAAGAAAAAGCAAAAAGCAAAAAATTATAGGCCAAAAGATAAAAATTAACCCCCAAAAGTATTGACATTTAGTATAGCCTATGTTATATAATGAAGGTGTAATAAATTTGTCTTTGAAAGGCGGTATTTATTATGCCTTATAAAGTAAAAACAGAACTTAACAAAACCCTTTCGGATATAGTTTTACGCAGTGGCAAAACCGCTGAGTTTAGCTTTGATTCGGAGGGGTTAAATTTATATAATCACCATAGGCTGTACTTTACCTGTGAGGATAAAATGTACCCATCGCTTAAGGATGAGCCGTATGGTGATAAGCTTTATCAGCTTATTGAAGATTCGCTGGACACCGAAAATGCTGAAACAGACCGTTACTGCCTTAATATGTCAGAAGAAAATCCCCGCCCGTTTTTAAAGTGTGCCGCTTTAAAAATTGTTTGGGGCAACTGTGCCAATTATGGCGGTTATGGTGTTGCCGATGCCTATACCGAAAACTGGAATTTTGGCATTTTTGCAAAGGCAAATAATTTAAAAATACATAAGGGCGGTTTTTTGCGCTTTAGACTTGAAAGGTGGGCATTAAAACCCGGTATTGACCCGCATCACACCGGTCTTGCCCCCGATGATACCTATTTTGTAGATATTAAAGAGGGTAGCTTTGATTATACCGAATTTGCAAAGGATGTTATACTTCCAACCCGCACCTCTGCCTGTTTGCTTATAACACTTGAGGGCCTCAATTACAGCGGTGAGGTGTATTTTGAAAGACCGCATTTAACCTCATCCATAGGTGATAATATTTTGGTCGGCTTTGATGTTGCCGTGCCCTGTAAGCACGAAAAAATTCGTGAGCTTAACTGGCTTGGTATGAATTTAGCCAAAAAAGAATGGCCCCGTTTTAAAATTGAGCTTAACGGCAAAACCTTTTTTGAGGGTGAAAAGTTTATTAGAATACACCGCTATTCACCCATTGAAATTGATATACCGTCCGACCTCTTAGGTGATGATAACACCCTTAAAATAACCTATACCTCAAACTACCGCGACACCGTTCTTGTTGCTATTCGTGAGGTTAAGATATTAGAAAAACCAAAAGCACCATTTCATATTCATTTTTGCCCAAGCGTGGCGGTGCAGGGTAAGGATGTCGCACTGCTTATTGAGACTGAACAGACCAATATGTCCTTTACCCTTAAAAGTGAGCGTTTGACCTTAAAGGGCAAAACCACCTTTGATAAGGCAGGCCTTCATGTTATAACACTTACCGCCAAAGAATATTTAAACAACATGCAGTTTACCCTTTGCTCTAATGGGTATGAGGTTACTGCCGCCATACCCCAGGCAGTGGTGCGTTATGATGATAATGTTACCATTGGCTCGGGCGATATGATTTATATTGACAACTCTGATTTAACCGCCGTTTGCGATTATATTGAGTGGGCGATGAATAATAAAACCCATAATGCAATTACTGTGCGCCCCGCCTACCGTTGGGGCGGTCAAAGAACCGTTAATCCCAAGGTTTGGCAGGTCTTTACAAAGCTTTGTAATGAGCTTGGTGTTGACTATGTCCATATGACCGACGGCCGCGATTTGCCCGGTATTGCCTGCAACCCATCACCCGAAATGCTTAAGGGTGAGCGTTTTTTAGGTGTTCAACATCATGAGCGTGACGGTCAGGTGTTTTATTGGAGCTATAAGTGGTTTAACAACCACCCAATTTCAGATACCTTTTTTGACCTTTGCCATAGGCTTTACCGCGAAAGCCCCGATACCACCTTCCACGATAACGGCGGTCATAATACCAGATATAATGAAGTGATGCGCGCTAATAGGTATTTTGAGTGTGAGCCCGATATGAAGGCGGCACACCAAAATTCAATAAGAGCTATAAGTGAACTTAAAAAATGCCCAAGGCACACAGGCCCGTCGGTAATGTTTAAGTATTTTTATGAGGTTGGCTTTGATTGGCTTGGCGCCGAAACTATGGACAGCTCAACAGAAGTTTTGATTAGCTTTATGCGCGGTGCCACCAAGGCTTACGGTAAAAACAGTATGGGTGTTCACCACGCAGTGCAGTGGTCAACCCGCCCACATAATACTAATGAGCGTTATCGCCGCTTTATGCTGGCTAACTATGTTTCATATTTGCAGGGCGTTACCGAAATTAACACCGAAGAAGGACTATGGTTTTTAGAAAGCCAGTATAACTACTTTAACCGCTTTTCACCCGCCTGCGAAAATCATGTAAAAATGCAAAAAAGAATATATGATTTTTTAGTAAATCATTCCCGCACGGGTGAACTTTATGTGCCCACCGCCTTTATCCACGGTAGGTATGATGGTTGGTACGGCTTTGCGGGTAGCCCGCTTTTATTTGGTATGCCCAACCTACCTAAGGGTGAGGCCGAGCAGGGCTGGAAGCTGCTTAATGTATTTTACCCATTAAACAGAATCGATGAGGGTGGCGTTGTTGGCTATTACCCCGAAAACCACGGCAAGCCTATTGGTCTGGTTAGCGGTAACCCCAACGGCAATGTGGATGTTACCCCCATTGAGGTGGGCAACTTTAACGGTTATAAGCTGCTTGCCTTTGCGGGTTATAATGCCGCCGAAGCAGGCGATATGGATAACCTGTTAGAGTTTGTAAAGGGCGGCGGCACCTTGCTTGCAACCATACCGCATTTTGCCACCAATACCTTAAAGGCAGATATTGACAGTTATAATTTAAACATTATTGACCACGAAATCACAAGGCTAATGTTTAACGGCACCCCCGTTTTTGACGGTGATGTTTGCACCAATTTAAAAAGCAGCGCAGTTATTACCCAAAGGGATGAAAACGGTCAGCCGCTTGTTGCCGAATATAATGTTGGCAAGGGTAAAATCGTGCTGGTTAATAGGCTTAAGTATCCGGGCAATGCTAATGTTATGCCACTATATACCGCCTTGGTTGAAAAGCTTAATTTAGAGGTTTTAAAGCAGGATAATGTTAATATAACCTGTGATGAAACCGTGCAGTTTGCAAAGTATATTCAGACCGATGGCAGTGAGCATATTTACATTACCCCCGTTGACTGGTATAATGACCCAAATACCATACGCACAGCAACCCTTAAGGTGGGTGAGCATTGCTATAACCTTGAACTTAGGTTTGGCGAAATTACAAAAATTGTTGTTAATGGCCCGGTAGCGGTATGGCCTCAA
>JAFNZJ010000064.1 GCA_017382915.1 Clostridia bacterium
GGTTCAATCTGTGGCTCCACCCTTTCCCTTATGTATGCAGGCGTGCCCATTAAAGCACCCGTTGCAGGTATCTCCTGCGGTCTTATTACTGAGGGTGACCGCTTTATGACCATGGTTGATATTCAAGGCCTTGAAGACTTCTTTGGCGATATGGACTTTAAGGTAGCAGGTACTCATAAGGGTATCACCGCTATCCAAATGGACCTTAAAATTCACGGTCTTACCCCCGAAATCATTAAGGAAGCTCTTGAAAAAACCTATAAGGCAAGACTTTACATCCTTGATGAAATTATGCTTAAGTGTATCCCCGAAGCCCGTGCAGAGGTTTCAAAATATGCACCTAAAATGCTTTCTACCAAAATTCACCCCGATAAGATTCGTGAGGTTATTGGTAGCGGCGGCAAGGTTATTCAAAAAATTCAGGCCGACTGCAACTGCAAAATCGACATTGACGATGACGGCAATGTATTTATTTCGGCCATTGACGGTGACGACGCAAAGCGCGCACTTATGATTGTTGAAACCATTGCTCTTGACCCTGAGGTTGGCGCAGTTTATAAGGGCAAGGTTACCAGACTTATGAACTTTGGTGCCTTTGTTGAAATTGCCCCCGGTAAAGAGGGACTTGTACACATCAGCAAGCTTGATGTTAAGCGCGTTGAAAAGGTTGAGGACTGCGTAACTGTTGGCGATGAGGTTATTGTTAAGGTAACCGAAATTGATGACCAAGGCAGAATTAACCTTTCCCGCCGTGATGCCCTTATTGAAATTGAGGGTCTTACCCCTGAAGATAACGGTGAGGAGGAGCGTCCCCGCAGAGGCTCGCGCCCCGGCTTTAAAAACCGCCATTAATTAAAACTAACTGCCCACAATTATTTGTGGGCAGTTTTTTGTGTCTCTTGAGACCTTCCTCTTATCAGACGGTGTCTTTAAAAAGCCTTCCCCTTGAGGGGAAGGTGGGTTTTGCAAAGCAAAACTCGGATGAGGTGGAAAATATTTTAAACTATAATTATAACGCCGCCGTTGGCGGCTACGCCTCATCAGTCTCGCTAATGCTCAACAGCTTCCCCTCAAGGGGAAGCACTTATTACGACCTACCTCGCTGGAAGGAGAGATTACAAGGCTAAATTTTATAGTGTGCGTATATTTTTTAAGAAAATTGTTGTAAGATTAGTCATAATTTGGTAAAATATAAATGTTATGTTACTAATTGGTGAAAAATGTTTTTGTTCACCAAAGGTTAAGAGGTGTAAATTTGGAGTTATGGGATGTATATTCTGCCGAGGGTAGGTTAACCGGTCGCACAGTTGTACGCGGCGGCAACACCCTGCGCGCGGGCGAATATCACTTGGTTGTGCATATTTGGCCCCTTAATGATTACGGCAGTATTTTAATACAAAAACGCACAAAAACAAAAAAGCTTATGCCCGGTATGTGGGCGGCAACAGGTGGCGCCGCAATGGCGGGTGAAACATCTGAAAGGGCCGCAAGGCGCGAACTGGGTGAAGAGCTTGGTATAATAGCAAAAGAAGGCGACCTTAAATTTGTAAAAAGAATAAAGCGCCGCAACTCATTTGTTGATGTGTGGACCGTGCGCGCCAATGTGCGCGTGCCTGAGCTTAAGCTTCAAAAAAGTGAGGTTGAAAAAGCCCAATGGGTAAATAAAGCCACACTAATGGGCATGATAAATTCAGGCGAATTTCACGATTACGGTAAAGACTATTTTAACATTGTTTACGGACTTTCGGACGAAATTAAGGCAGAGGATGAAAGGCAGGATTAGTTTATTATGTCACTTTTGGTAGAAGGGCAAAAATGCCCCGTCTGCAGAGCATATCTTTTTGATAATGATGATTTGGTGTTTTGCCCCGACTGCGGCGCCCCACATCATAGGGATTGCTATGCGGCAATGGGCAGATGCGCCTATTTTGAAAAGCACGGCACCCCCGAAGGCTATAAAAAGCCCGACCCCGTAATAAAGGTAGAGCCCTTTATAGATGATGGCGGCAGCACAGGCTATGAAAAAACCTATTCACCCCGCCTTACCCGTAACTGCCCCAGATGTGATGCCGAAATTCCTGAGGGTAAAAATGTCTGCACCAACTGTGGCGCACCCGCTGCAATGAACGGTTTTACGCCCTTTGGCACACCTATTGTTTTAGACCCTTTGGGCGGTCTTGCCCCCGATGAAAAGTTTGATGATGATGTTACCGCCAAGGATGTTAAGGACTTTACTGCATCCAACTCACAGCGGTATGTATCACGCTTTTGGCGTATAAAAACCACTAAAAAAACTTCCTGGAACTGGGCGGCATTTTTGTTCCCCCACGCGTGGTATTTTTACAGAAAAATGTACCTGCCCGGCATACTGTTTTTTACCCTTATGACCATTGCGTCACTTTTTTCAATGTCATACATTACGGTTATTGACACCTTCCCCGATGAAGCCCTTAAAAACTACGCTACCATATATTCTTATATGTTAAGCAATATGCAAAGCATAAATATGACCCCTATTTTTATATCCTTGGCGGGTCTTGTGGGTGAGATTATAATAAGGGTTATATCCGGTCTTTTTGGGGATAAAATTTACCTTAAGCATACACTTGAAAATGTTAAAAAGGTTAAACAAAATCACGACGATAGCCTACCGCTTAAGCTTGCACTTGCCCACAAAGGCAATGTAAATATGATTTTAGGTGTAGTTGGGCTTTGTGCACTTCAGTGGATAACCACCCTGCTTTACACCCTCATTTAACAATTACTTTTGGTATATTAGCGAAAGGGGATAATAAACAAAATGTATAAATATTTGCTTTTTGATTTAGATGAAACCCTTTTTGATTTTAAATTGGCAGAAAAGCTTGCCATAACCGAGGTTTTAAAAAAGCATAACCTGCCAACCGATGATAAAACGGTTAGCCTTTATTCAAAAATCAATGACGACTGTTGGAAGGCCTATGAAAAAGGACTTATTCAGCGTGATGATATTTATATAAACCGCTTTGTAACATTGGTTGAAAAGCTTGGCACCTTGACCGACCCAAACGCCCTTTGTAATGATTATTTCTTTGCCCTTGGGGCGCAGGGTATTGTCTTTGACGGGGCCGAGCCACTGCTGGGTGTTTTAAGGCAAAAGGGTTATGTTTTGGCGGCCGTTACCAACGGCGCCCTTAAAACCCAAACCAAGCGAATAAATAACAGCGGCATAGGTCACTATTTTAACGGCGGAATTTACATTTCTGAGCAGGTTGGCTTTAAAAAGCCTGAAAAAGAGTATTTTGACCATGTTTTAAAGGCGCTGGGCGTTACCGATAGGTCGGAGGTGTTGCTACTTGGCGATTCCCCAAGCAGTGATATTTTGGGGGCTATGAACGCAGGGCTTGATGCCTGCTTTGTAACCCTTAGGGGCGAGAAATTACCAAGCGACCTTTTTGCAAAATATACCGCACACAGTCTAGACGATATTATTAAGGTTTGTGGTTTATAATGAAAATTTTAAATTTTGGCTCACTTAATATTGATAATGTTTATAGCGTCGGTCACATTGTAACCCCGGGTGAAACCGCCGCCTCACTAAAGCTGGAGCAGTTTGAGGGCGGCAAGGGACTTAATCAGTCGGTTGCAATTTCAAGGGCGGGCTGTAAGGTTTACCACGCAGGCTGTATTGGCAGTGACGGTCAAAGCCTTAAAACCCTTTTAGAAAAAAGCGGGGTTGACCTTAAATACCTTAAAACGGTGGATGAAAAAACAGGTCACGCCATAATTCAGGTGGAACAAAGCGGTGAAAACTGCATACTGCTTTTTGCGGGCGCCAATCATTTGGTCAGCACCGATTTTATTGATACTGTGCTAAATGATTTTGAAAAGGGCGACCTTTTGGTGCTTCAAAATGAAATAAGCAATCTGCCATACCTTGTAAATAAGGCCTATGAAAAGGGTATGAAGATAATTTTAAACCCGTCGCCATATAATGAGGTTATAGGTCAAATTGACCTTAATAAGCTTTACTGCCTTATTTTAAATGAGGTAGAGGCCGAATGCATTTCGGGTGTAAAGCAAGATGGCTTTAATAATTGGGCTGCCGACAATTACCCCAATTTAGTTTTTATGCTAACGCTTGGTAAAAAGGGTTGCCGTTATATTAAGGGCAGTACCGTTTTTGAGCAGGGCATTTTTAAGGTGGATACCGTAGACACCACAGGCGCGGGCGACACCTTTACAGGCTACTTTGTAGCGGGGCTTGCAAATGGTTATGATGTACCCGATATTTTAAGGGTGGCAAGCGCGGCATCGGCGCTGGCGGTCAGCAAAAAGGGCGCCGCCCCATCAATACCAACCGCCGATAAGGTTAAAGACTTTTTAAAAATTTTTCAGATAAAATAAAACACCGTTTGGGTTTTGCCCAAACGGTGTTTTTGTATAGCGAAAACCATGTGATAGTCGCGTGGTTCAAAAGAGGTTAACAGATGAACAAAAAACGAAACAGGGTTTATTACAAAAAGAAAAATGTTTTGTAATGCTTTGATTTAGCACAAAAGGTTTTTGAGGAAAGCCTTCCCCTTGAGGGGAAGGTGGGTTTTGCAAAGCAAAACTCGGATGAGGTGGAATTTTCTATTTAAATATAAAATTAACGCCGCTTTTGGCGGCTACACCTCATCAGTCACTATGTGACAGCTTCCCCTCAAGGGGA
>JAFNZJ010000065.1 GCA_017382915.1 Clostridia bacterium
AAACTTTAAAGGCCTAAACCTTACCTATGAAGTTCTTGATGGCATACGCAATCATACTAAGGGCCCCTTTTCTGAATGTCTTGAGGGCAGGGTAGTAAGGCTGTCTGATAAAATCGCCTATATAAATCACGATATTGATGATGCCATAAGGGCAGGTATTATTAAGGGCAGTGATATTGACCCCGCTATTTGTAAGGTGTTGGGCAATTCTAAAAGTGAGCGCATTAACTCAATGGTCAATTCGGTTATTTTTAACAGTATTGATGATATTGTTATGGATGATGAAACCTCTATCTGCTTTGATAAGCTGCATCATTTTCTTTTTGATAAGGTTTACACCAACCCCGTTGCCAAGGGGGAGGAAAGCAAGGTTGCAGGTATACTTACAGGCATTTTTGAACATATAAAAAATAACCCCAATAAACTGCCGTCAGAGTATAATGTTATAGTTGAAGCTGAAGGCCTTGAAAGGGCAATTTTAGACCATATAGCAGGTATGACCGACCATTACGCAGTTGAGGTTTATAATCAGTACTTTATTCCTAAATCCTGGGCAATGGATGTTTAAAATAATTTTTTGGTGAAATGAGGTGAGCGTTTGAGAATACCCGATGAAGTTATAATGGAAATTAAATATAAAAACCCAATTGAGGAGGTTATATCCCCCTATGTTAACCTAAAGCGCGCGGGTAGAAACTTAAACGGTCTTTGCCCTTTTCATAATGAAAAAACCCCCTCATTTACCGTTTATACCGATACAGGGTCGTTTTACTGTTTTGGTTGTGGTGCCGGTGGTGATGCCTTTGGCTTTATCCGCCGTATTGAAAATTTAGATTATATTGAAGCGGTTAAAAAGCTTGCCGATAAAGCGGGTGTTAACATCCCCGAAGGTGATTATGATGATTCATATTTAAAGCTTAAGGGCAGAATATATGAGATAAATAAAGAAACCGCACGCTTTTTTCATAACTATCTTTTTACCGATGGTGGCAAGTGGGCGCTGGATTATTTGTTAGACCGCGGACTTGATATTAAAAGCATTAAGCATTTTGGACTTGGCGCCGCCCCCACCGAGTGGGATAGCCTTTTAAAGCATTTAAAGGCAAAGGGCTTTTACCTTAATGAGATGGAGCAGGCCAATGTAATTACCAAAAACAGCCGCGGCGGTTATTATGACAGGTTTAGAAACCGCGTTATGTTCCCTATAATTGAGCCTAGCGGTAGGGTAGTGGGCTTTAGTGGTCGCCGTCACCCTGATGAGGATAAGGGCGGCAAATATATAAATACATCTGATACCCCCGTTTATAAAAAAAGCAAAACGCTTTTTGGCTTTAACTTTGCTAAAAACCATTGCAGTACAAGGCTGCTTGTGGTTGAGGGCAATATGGATGTTGTATCACTTCACCAAGCAGGTTTTGAAAACACTATTGGTACACTGGGTACCGCCTTTACTACCGAGCAAGCGCGTATGATAGCCCGCTACACAAATGAAATTGTGCTAAGCTTTGACAGTGATGCCGCAGGTCAAAAGGCGGTTGCACGCGCAACCGAGGTGCTTAGCGGCTCGGGACTTAATGTCAGGGTGCTTTCGGTGCCGGATGGCAAGGACCCCGATGAATTTATTAAGAAAAACGGCGCCGACCGATTTAAAGCCCTGCTTGAAGGCGCGGTTAATGAAATTGAATATAAACTCTTTGCCGCCGCAGAGGGTATTGATACCGCTACAGCAGACGGCAAGGCAAAATATCTAAAGCTCGCGGCCGAGGCACTTTCAAGCATAAACGACCCAATAGCGGTTGATTTATATGCGGGTCGCCTATCCCAACAGTATTCAATCACCAAAAGCGTTTTGGTAAAAGAGGTTACCAAAATGCGGCAAAATAAACAAAGGGCAAACCACAAAAAGCAAATTCAGGCGGCAATAAAGCCTGTGTTTACAAATAATGACCCCAACCCCCTAAAGCGCACCCATCAGCTTGGTGTTGCCGCTGAGGAGGAAATTATATCGGTGCTTATGGCACACCCCGATATGTTTAAAATTTTAACCGATTTTTCTGAAGATGATATGATTTCCCCCATAAATAAGCGCATATTTTCAGCCGTTAAGGATGCCAGCTTAAAGGGTGACGGTAGGTTTGATATTTCTCTTTGCGGTGATGATTTTTCACCTGAGGAGATGGGCTATATAGCATCACTTCAAAACGGTAAAGGCCCCTTTGCAAATCCCAAGCAAAGCATTGAGGATGCCGTGCAGGTGCTAAAGAATGAAAAAACAAATGCCCCACCCGGTGAGGCAGGCAAGCTTGCCGATGATGAATGGGCAAGGCAGATGCAAAAAATGATAGAAGGTAAAAAAAGGAGTAATTAAAATGAGCAAAAAGGAAACCCTAAAACAAACAGATGAAACTGCAGTAAATAAAAACGATGAAATAAATGAGCAAAATGAGTTTGAAGATATTGACAGCATCCCCGATGATGTTGATATACTTTCAGCAGAGCCACCTGTTTTAGATTTAGACTTTGATGAGCCTTCTATGGATGAGTTGGCTTTGGAGGAGCTTGAAGCCGAAAATCTTGACGATGATATGTCAAACATCGACCCAATTTCACTTGATGACCCCGTTAAGGTTTATCTTAAGGATATTG
>JAFNZJ010000066.1 GCA_017382915.1 Clostridia bacterium
GAAGGCTTCCTCAAAAACTTTTGTGCTAAATCAAAGCATTACAAAACATTTTTCTTTTTGTAATAAACCCTATTTCGTTTTTTGTTCATCGGTTAACCTCTTTTGAACCACGCGACTATCGCGTGGTTTTCGTTATAAAAATAAAAAGCGCTAACCGTTTGGTTAGCGCTTTTTCATATTCAAATTATTTCAAAACAACCTTATGGAACACCTTTTTACCCTTTTTAATAACTGCAAAGCCGTCCTTAAAATCGTCTTTGGTAAGTGCTTTGGTGGGGTCGGTTACCTTTTCATCATTAAGTGAAACGCCGCCCTGTTGAACCAAGCGTCTACCCTCACCCTTTGAGGGAATAAGCTCACACTTAAGCATAAGGTCTAAAATACCAATAGCACCGTCTACAAAATCGGCCTCAGTAATATCACTTGAGGGCATATTATCAGTATTTGCCGCACCGGTGAAAAGTGAGCGTGCAGTATCAAGTGCCTTTTTAGCCTCTTCCTCACCGTGAATCATCTTGGTAAGCTCAAAGCCTAGGCGTTCTTTAACAGCGTTTAACTGACTGCCTTCAAGCTTTTCAAATTCGGCAATTTCTTCAAGGGGAACAAATGTAAGCATCTTCATACATTTAATAACATCGGCATCATCAACATTGCGCCAATATTGGAAGAAATCGTAGGGGGATGTTTTGTTGGGGTCTAACCAAACGGCATTACCTGCGGTTTTACCCATCTTTTTGCCCTGTGAATCGGTAAGCAGTGTAATGGTCATAGCGTGGGCGTCTTTACCCAACTTTTTGCGGATAAGTTCAGTACCGCCAAGCATATTTGACCACTGGTCATCGCCACCAAACTGCATATTACAGCCATAGGTTTTAAACAGATAATAAAAGTCATAGGACTGCATTATCATATAGTTAAACTCTAAAAAGGACAGACCCTTTTCCATACGCTGTTTATAGCATTCAGCACGGAGCATATTATTAACAGAAAAACAGGCGCCAACCTCACGAAGAAGTTCAACATAGTTAAGGTCAAGCAACCACTCTGCATTATTTATCATCATTGCTTTACCTTCAGAAAAATCAATGAAGTTTTCCATCTGGCGCTTAAAGCAGGCGGCATTATAATCAATATCTTCTTTAGTAAGCATTTTACGCATATCGGTACGACCTGATGGGTCGCCAATCATGGTAGTACCGCCACCGATAAGGGCAATTGGTTTATTACCCGCCAACTGCAGGCGCTTCATAAGCACCAAAGCCATAAAATGACCTGCTGTTAAACTATCGGCAGTACAGTCAAAGCCAATATAAAATGTGGCCTTACCGTTATTTATCATATTTTTAATTTCGGCCTCATTAGTAACCTGTGCTATCAGACCACGGGCTACAAGTTCTTCATAAACTGTCATTTTGAATTTGCTCCTTTATTGTTTCATTTGAGAAATAAGTTCCTCAGCTGTTTTAAGTAGGTTTTCGGTATATTCCGTACCAGACATTATTCTGGCAATTTCACGAACCTTACCATCATGGTCAAGTTCGGTAACCTCAGTAAATGTTTTGCCGTTATTAACCGATTTTGAAATGAATAAATGCCTGTCCGCCGCGGCAGCAATTTGCGCCAAATGTGTTACGCAAATAACCTGCCTTTTTTTAGCAACACTATAAAGCTTAACGGCAACCTTATGTGCTGCGTGACCGCTAATGCCACTGTCAATTTCATCAAAGATAAGTGTACCAACATCATCCTTAAGTGAAAGGACACTGCGAATAGCAAGCATTATTCGTGAAAGTTCACCGCCCGATGCAATTTTAACAAGGGGCTTGGGCACTTCACCAACATTGGCAGATATTAAAAACTCGGTATAATCGCAACCGTTTTTGGTGTATTTACCGTTTGATATTTCTGCCAAAAACTGTGCGCCGTTAAAATCTAAAAATGAAAGCTCACTGCAAATATGCTGACAAATCTTTTTAGCGGCATTTTGCCTTGATGTAGTAAGCTTTGCACCCGCATCAATAAGTGCCTTTTCAGCCGGCTTTAGCATACCTTCAAGTTTATTTAGTTCCTTTTCATCCGATTCAATAGCAAGCAGTTCGGCTTTAGCCTTTTCAAGATAATCTAAAATATCTTGTTCGGTATTACCGTATTTTAACATTAAATCATATATCATGTCAAGACGGTTTTGGCAGTTTAGAAGCTCTTCGGGGTCAAGACTTACTCCGTCACTTAAGGCTTCAATTTCATCTGCCGCCGCTTCAAGCTCCAAAGCAAGGGTGGTTAACCTTTCAAAGGTGGGTTTAGCATTACCATAAACCTCGCTGATGCCGCTAAGCGCCCTTGCCGCCGTGTTAAGCAAATCAATTGAACTTAACACTTCGGTATCATCGGTGCCTGAAAGTGCCGTTTTAGCCTCTTTTATGGCAGCTAAAACGCGTTTGCTTTGCTGGGCAATAGAAATCCTTTGTTTTAAATCCTCGGTCTCACCCGCTTTAATATCAGCCTTTTCAAGCTCATCAATCTCATACCTTAAAAGTTTGGATTTTTCGCGCTTTTCTTCTTCCGCAGCAGATATTGAGTTATACCTTTTGGTAATATCCCTAAAAGACATAAAGGCATTAAGATAATCATTCTTAATAGCACCGTTTTCCGCATAGGAATCAATAAATGATATATGCTTACTTGCGTCAAGCAAGGTTTGGTTATCGTGCTGACCATGAATATTTATAAGCAGTTTGCCAATTTCTTTAAGGGTTGAAACATTAGCGGGCTGAGAATTTATTTTAACCTGTCCCCTGCCATCTGCAAATAAAACACGCTGAATTATAAGCTCTTCATCGTGATTAACTGTATAGCCAAGCTCATTAAGTTTATTTAACGCAACATCACCAATATCAATAAACGATGCGCTAACTACCGCCCTATCACATCCATGGCGAATCAGCTCACGCGATGTGCGCTCACCCAAGATTGCAAATAACGAATCAATTATTATTGATTTACCTGCACCTGTTTCACCGGTTAAAACATTAAAACCGTTTGAAAACTCAATATTGGCCTGCTCAATAACAGCAATATTTTCAATATGCAAATACTGAAGCATTTACAACTGTCACCTCATCCGAAAATAATTTCGTTCAGTTTTCGCGCCAAATCCGCCGCAGAGGCTTCATCGGTAGTTATAACAAAAATTGTGTCTTCACCGGCTAATGACCCTACAACCCAGTCAGCAAAAAGTGTATCAAAAGCAACACAAGCACCCTGCGCCATACCGGAATAACATTTAATAACAACATCATTCATAGCATATTTAACACTGATAGCCGACCTTTTAAAGGCATCAAGCAATCTATCATGGTCTTGACTTGGAATATTTATTTCTCTATGCGGTAAATTTTTAGCATAGCGGTATCTTCCGTTTGAATCAAGCACCTTAACAAGACCTAATTGCTTAATATCGCGGGAGGCGGTTGACTGCGTAACATTGTACCCGTTTTCTTTAAGTGCTAAAATAAGCTCTTCCTGAGTTTCAATCGGCTTTGTGGCAATTATTTCAAGTATTTTTTCTTTTCGTAGATTTTTCAAAATAATGCTCTCCTACTTTAAAAAGTTAAATTTATCAGCCAGCGCATTTAAAAATACGCCTTTTTGCAGTTTGATAATACCAACCCTTAAATCATCGGCACGCCTTATAATAACGGGGTCCTTTGGCGTAATTGGGCATGCAACCTCACCATCAATAGTGATGTATGCGCCCGTATCCTCAGGTGGGTTGGCAACAATTTCAACCATTTCATCGGGGTGAATAATAATAGGCCTTGCCGAAATTGACTGTGGACAAATAGGGGTTAAAATAATACTGTCGTGGTCAGGGTCCACAATTGGTCCGCCGGCCGAAAGTGAATATGCTGTAGAGCCGGTAGGTGTTGCGGAAATAATGCCGTCCGCCCTATATGAAATATCTTCACCGTGGAGCTTTACGGTTATATCAATCATTCTTGAAACGGGTCCCTTTGAAATAACGGCATCATTAAGGCAAAAATATTCATTACCCGCAACCTTTACCGAAAGCAGCATACGGTTTTTAACCTCATAATCGCCCGTTATAAGGTTTTTAAGCTTATCCAACTCATTACCCTCAATACCAGACAAATAGCCTACACGACCTGCATTTATGCCCAAAACAGGCTTTTTAAATTTAGCGGCTTTTTTAGCGGTATGAATAATGGTGCCATCACCACCTATTACCACAATAATTTCCGCCAGATTATATAAGTCCTGCTCGGTAACGGTTTTAGCCAAGGGTGAAAGGCTGCTAAATTCATTAAGCAAAAGCACCTCAGCACCCGCATTAAGCAATATATCGGTTGCCTTTTTTGCCAAAGGCAAAGCATTTTGTTTTGAAGAGTTAATTATTATTGCAATTTTCAAAAAATCACACCCCTTAAAACAGATTATTTATCAAGTTCATTATGTGAGGATGAAATAACCAAATCAACATCGGTGTTAACAGGTGCCTCACACACCATATTTTTTTGTACCAAAATTAAATATTCAATATTACCTTCGGGTCCTTTTACGGGTGAATAATCAAGCCCTAACACCGAAAGACTATTTTGCTGCATAACATCAAGGATTTTTAAAATAACCTCTTTATGTACTGCGGGGTCGCGTACAACACCCTTTTTACCAACCTTTTCTTTGCCGGCTTCAAACTGCGGTTTTATAAGGCAAACGGCCTTACCGCCCTGCTTTAAAAGTGGAACCAAAGCAGGAATTATAATTGAAAGCGAAATAAAAGAAACATCAATTGATGCAAAGTCAAGTGGCAAAGGTATTTCCTTTTCGGTAACATACCTAAAGTTTGTGCGCTCTAAATTAACTACACGCTCATCGGTTCTAAGCTTCCAAGCTAGCTGACCATAACCAACATCAATGGCATAAACCTTTGTTGCCCCGTTTTGAAGCATACAGTCGGTAAAACCGCCTGTTGATGCACCAATATCAGCACAGACCATATTATCAAGCTTTAGGTCAAATGACTGCATTGCCTTTTCAAGCTTTAATCCGCCACGGCTAACATATTTTAAGGGGTTTTCCCTAACCTCAATATTATCGGTTGGTTTAACGGTCATACCGGGCTTGTCAGCCTTTTGATTATTAACATAAACCACACCCGCCATAATAAATGCCTTTGCCTTTTCACGGCTTTCGGCGTAGCCTTTAGCAAATACAACCTGGTCAAGGCGTTCATTTTGATTACTTTTCATACAAATCCTCTTTGATTATTTCATACATTGAATCGGCATCTAATTTATATTTTTTAAGAGCCGCTTCAGGCTTCATATGAGGTATAAATTCATCTTCAATGGCAAAGGTTTTGACCTTAGCGTTTATGGAATTGTTCAATAAGCCCTTGCAAAGAGTTTCATTTATACCGCCCGAAGAAATACCTTCTTCAAAAATATAAATGTTGTCAAACTTTTTAAGTGCGTCATACACCTTGTCCGCAATAGGATAAATGCGGTTTAACTTTAAAACTGCAACCGCGATGTTTTCATTTTTTAGGCGCTCATAACAATCGGTAGCGGCGGCAAAGGTGCGACCAAAAGTAATAATAACCGATTTTGATGCGGGGTTGCCATAAAAGGCAAAATCATCACCGCTTGCTACATAATCTTCGGGCAGGGCCTGCTGTACACCCCTTGGGTAACGCACAACCGAAAGACCTTCAGTTTCATAGATTGACTTATAAAGCATAGTTTTAAGTTCTAAATAATTTGAAGGGGCGAAAACCGTTACACCCGGTATGGTTTTTAAAAATGCAATATCAAAAACGCCTTGGTGTGTTTCACCATCCTCACCCACTATGCCTGCGCGGTCAACACAAATAGTAACAGGAAGCTTGGATATTGAAACATCATGTATAAGCTGGTCATACGCACGCTGTAAAAATGATGAATAAACGCAAAAAACAGGATGCGCGCCACCTGCCGCAAGTCCTGCGGCAAAGGTAACTGCGTGCTCTTCAGCAATGCCAACATCAAAAAAGCGGTTTTTATAACGCTCAGAAAATTCGGTAAGACCTGTTCCGTCGGTCATAGCGGCTGTAATAACGGTAAGCTTTTCATCAAGCGCCGCTAATTTTAAAAGCTCATCACCAACTGCGGCAGAAAAATCTGCTTTTTTGGCGATTGAAGCACCGTTTTCAATATCAAATGCCGAAACACCGTGGTAATTATTTGGCGAAACCTCTGCAGGGTTGTAGCCCTTACCCTTAACGGTTAAAACATGTACCAAAACGGGTCTGTTATGCGCTTTTGCAATATTTAAAGTTTGCTCTAGACGGTTTAAATCATGACCATCAATGGGACCTAAATAATGAAAGCCCATATCCTCAAAAATATTGCTGTGATAAATTGCATTTTTAAGCATATTTTTTGAGCGCAAAAGATGACGATTTATCTTTTTACCAATAAACGGAATATAAGAAATTACCCTTTCAGTAATGCGCTTAAACCTGTGATAACCGGGTCTTGAGCGAATTATTGAAAGGTGCCTTGCAAAGGCGCCCACATTGCGTGAAATGGACATTTTATTATCATTTAAAATAACTATGGTTGATGCATTTCTGCCCATACCGGCATTGTTCATTGCTTCATAAAGCATACCGCCCGTCATTGCGCCGTCGCCAACGACAGAAATTGTGTAAGCCGATTTATCATTAGCAATAACATTGCCCTTGTATATACCAAAAGCGGCCGAAACAGAATTACTGCTATGACCTGTAACAAATGGGTCGTGCGGACTTTCATCGGGTCGCATAAAGCCCGACAAGCCACCCTGCTGCCTTAAAGTTTCAAACTGATAAAAGCGACCTGTTAAAAGCTTATGGGTATAACACTGGTGCCCAACATCAAACAAGATTTTATCATCAGGTGAATTAAAGGCCCTGTGAAGAGCAACTGTAAGTTCAACCACACCAAGGTTTGATGCAAGGTGTCCACCCGTTTTAGAAACGGTATGAATAAGGCAATGCCTTATTTCATCACACAGCTGTTTAAGTTCATCGGTAGAAAGGTCTTTAATATCCTTTGGAGATGAAATTTTATTTAAAAACTTGTAGTTCAAAAAACCACATACCTTTCAATAAATCAATACTGCCTATCGATTAAATAATCGGCCAAGGCAATAAGGTCATTTGCCGCTTCACCAAATGGCTCAAGAGAAAGTTTAGCCATATTGGTATAATGCTCAACATCTTTTTTTGCCTGCTCCAAGCCTTTAAAAGAAACATAGGTTGATTTGCTGTTTTTTTCATCACTGCCAACCGGCTTGCCTAAAAGCGCGGCATCACCAACAATATCTAAAACATCATCCTGAATTTGAAAAGCAATGCCCAAATTAAGTGCATATTTTTCGGCGGCGGACTGCAACACTTCATTGCCACCCGCAATCAAGGTGCCAATTTTTGCGGCCGCTACCAGCAAAGCGCCTGTTTTTTTGGCATACATTTCTTTCTTTGGACATCCTGAGACCCACTATCCTTACACGGAAGGAGCACTGTTTGTGCTGGTGCGGTGCAAGGATGCCTATGGCGTATATCC
>JAFNZJ010000067.1 GCA_017382915.1 Clostridia bacterium
CCAGCCTTAAAGGGCTGATTTTAGGTGGCTTTCGGCTCATTCGCACACATAGGCGTTAGCCTTATGTGTTTGTCTTCACCAAAATCCACTGGAAACTCCGCACCTTTAAGGTCGCAGAATTTTGTTAATAAAGGATTTTTTTGGTGTGCGAGGCAAAAACGCAGTGAATCCTGACGGATTCACGAGTATTTTAACAATGCCACAGCGAAAAATACTTGTTTCAAAATCTGATTCGAGTTTGAATGCTTTGGCTACATACACATTATACTACATAGCGGGGTGCTTTTCAAACTATTTTTACCTTAAATTTTTGCATCCAATAATTAAGCATTATAATATATGCCACCGTTTGGGGTGTAGTCATTAACTGACCATACCACGGCTCACTGCGGTCGGTTGTAAGAAGTCCCTCCACTGCGGGGCGGCTTAATATATCAAAAACAGGGGCATTGCTATCTGCCAAGATTTCACGCAAAATGTTTTTAACGGCATCAAAATATGCGGGGTTGTGGGTTTTGGGGTAGGGACTTTTTTTGCGCCACAAAATCTCATTAGGTAAAATGCCATTCATAGCGGTGCGAAGCAGACCCTTTTCACGACCCATTAAATCTTTAACCTCCCACGGGACGGTATAAAGATATTCGGCTATACGGTAATCGCAAAAAGGCACCCTGACCTCTAACCCCGAATACATACTCATACGGTCCTTGCGGTCCAACAAGGTTTGCATAAACCAGTTAATGTTAAGATAACTCATTTCACGCATACGGCTTTCAAGCGAGGATATACCCTGCCTTTTTGGGGTGGCATTTACGGTGCCCTCATAACGGGTTGACACATACTGTTTACCGTTTAGCTGATTTTTAAAATCATCACGCAAAAAGCCTTCACGGTATTCGGTAGACTGCGCCCACGGAAAACCATAGCGAGAGCGGATTTTTTCATCGCGGTACCAAGGGTAGCCGCCAAAAATTTCATCGGCACATTCACCCGACAGTGCAACCGTAACATAATTTTTAATCTTATTGCAAAACAGTAGTAGTGATGAATCAACATCGGCCATACCGGGTAGGTCTCTGGCATCAACCGCTAAATACAAAGCCTTTACAACATCTTCGGTATCCACCACCACATTATAATGCTCACTGCCAAGGTAATCCACCATTATTTTGATAAATTCATCATCGCTGTTGGGTTGAAAGCGGTTGGCTTTAAAATACTTATCATTATCCTTATAAGACAGTGAAAAGGTTTTTAGCCTTTTACCGCTGCTTTTAAACCTTTCGGCCGCAACAGCCGATATTATGCTGGAATCAAGTCCGCCCGACAAAAAGGTGCCAAGCGGCACATCACTTACAAGCTGGCGATTTATTGAATCGGTCACTAAAAAACGCACCTTGTTTATAATTTCTTCCTTAGTGTCGGTGTTTTCGGTATCAACAAGGTCAAAATAGCGGTGCTTTGTAAGTCCGTACTTATTAAAGATGCCGTACTCACCCGCCTTTAGTTCAAAAACATCCTTAAAAACGCCCTGACCCGGTGTGCGACCGGGGCCCATAAAAATAAGCTCGCTTATACCGTTTAGGTCAATTTTAGGCTCCACCAAGGGGTGACAAAGCAGGGCTTTAAGCTCACTGCCAAAAATAAAACTATCGCCCCTTATGGCATAAAAAAGGGGCTTAACACCCATTTTATCCCTTGCTATAAAAAGCTCCCTTTTGCGCTTATTATAAATTGCAAAGGCAAAAATTCCGTTAAACTTTTTAAGACATTTTTCACCAAGTCTTATATACGATTTCAGCACCACCTCGGTGTCGGTGTGTGTTTCAAATCTTTCACCCAGCGCGGTCAGTTCACTACGCATTTCTTCGGTATTATATAGCTCACCATTATAGCAAATGGTATATTCGGTGGCGGTGTGGTAGGCCGTCATTGGCTGTTTACCGCCCGCAGGGTCAATAACCGCTAATCTGGTGTGAAGCATAACGGCATTTTGGGTTTTATAAACCCCGCTGTCATCGGGTCCGCGGCGCCTTAAAACATTAAGCATATCTTCGTGGTAGGGTTTAAATTCCAGCCCTTCTTTTAAATTTATTTCGCCTGAAATTGAGCACATTATATTATGCCTCCTTAATATGTTTTTACTTTATTATATGCACCGCACCTGCTTAAAAACCCCGCAAAAATATAAAAGCTGCGGTTAAATATAACCACAGCTTTATTTACCTATCTTTATTTTTGGGATTATTTATTGACTGTTTTCTAAGCTTTGGTGTTACACCCTGTGCTATTTTGGGGTAATCACTTTGCATACCGCAGGTGGGCTGAATTTCATATGTGCCGTATTTATTTACAAGACCAAAGCTGTCAAGCGGTTCACCGTCATAATTATTGGCGGACGGGGTTTTGTTTTTGTTTTTCATAATTTTCACCTCAAAAATATTATTTGCATTTTTGAAGCAAAACAAACAAAAACACCATTACCAAAAAAGTGGTAATGGTGTTTAAAATTTTTATTTTTTTATAAAGTCTGCGCGTTTGGGTGCCTGTGGTTTTTCACTATCATCAAAAAGTCTTTCAAGCCAAAGAAGTGACAGTTCAAACCACTTGCTAAATGATGGGTCATTATCCCCCAGACCTAAACCGTGTATGCCATTGGGGAAAATGTGCAGTTCAAAGGGTATATTATTTTCCTCCATTGCCTTTGCAAAGCACAAACTGTCGTTTACCGAAACGGTGTTATCCATAAAGGTATGCACCAAAAATGCGGGCGGTGTATGCTTACCTACATTTTCACTGCAGTCTAAAAGTTTTAGAGTTTCATCATAATCCCTGTCGCCTATAAGGCGGGGCAAATGCGGTACCATCCACGACCTTGTGGTAATAACGGGGTAGCATAAAATAAGTGCATTGGGTTTATTTTCTGCCTTTTGGCAACCCGATTTTTCTAAAACTTGGGGCAAATTCCAGTGTACGCCAAGGCTGGCCGCCAAATGTCCGCCCGCCGAAAAGCCCAGTACTGCAATTTTATCACTGTTTACTTTAAATTCTGCCGAATTTTCTCTTATTATTTTCATTGCCACCGACAGGTCAATCAAAGGATTAGGGAAAACAGCACGCTGACCCAAAGAATAAAAAAGTGTAAAGGTATTATAGCCCTTTTCAAAATATTTTTTGGATATTATATCACCCTCGTGGGGGGCGCAAACCATATATCCGCCACCGGGACAGACCAAAACAGCAGGACGGGTAACACCATCATTATGTAAAAAGCAGTTTAAATAGATATTATTTTTAACATCTATATCTATTTTTTTGGTAATCATTTTTTAAGCAACCTTTCAGCCTTTAAAATGGCGGTTTGGGTTTTGGCGTCCTTAATTTCACCGCTCATTATCATTTCTATAGCCTTTTCAAGAGGTACCTTTTTAACATTTAAAAACTCATCCTCATCGGGGTCGGTTTCACCGTAGGATAAATCGGTTGCAAGGTACATATAAATAATTTCACCGCAGTAGCCGGGGGTGGGATAAAGCTCACCCAAAAAGGTGTAATTTTTAGCGGTAGCGCCCGTTTCCTCTTTAAGCTCACGCTTGCCGCCGTCAAGAGGCAATTCATCGCCGTCACGCTTGCCCGCAGGTATTTCTAAAACCACCTGCTCATAGGGGTAACGGTACTGCTCTACCATTAAAACCTCACCCTTTTCGGTAATCGGTACAATACAAATACCGCCATTATGCTCCACAACCTCACGCTTTGCGGTGGCACCGTTGGGAAGCAGGGCATCATCCACACGGACATTTATAATTTTGCCCTTAAAAACATATTCAGCAGATAGTTGTTTTTCTTTTAAATCCATTTTTTACAATAGCCTCCTAAAACTTAAAAAGACAACATATATATTATATATAAAAACATAAGGAGCAGATTATCATGGAAAGCAAAATTCACGGCACAGAACACAGTTATTTTGAAATTAAGCGCCTTATATCTTCTTTGGTGGCACGCTACCCCTTTATAAGGCAGCAAAGCATTGGTAAATCGGCCGCCGGACGGGATATACCCGTGCTTTTTTTGGGTGAAGAAAAGGACTTTACCCTTTTTATTGCAGGGGATGACGGCAGGTGCCGTATAACCACCCTTATACTACTTAAATTTATTAAAGAGCTTTTAGATAAAATACTTTCATCTGAGCAGATGTGCGGAATAAACATAAGAAAGGCCATGTTTGGCAGGGGCATTGCGATTTTACCACTGCTTAACCCTGACGGCTTTGAGATAGCGGGCAGGGGTGAAAAGGGTTGCGGTAATTATGGCAGCCGAATTGCAAGGCTTTGTGGCGGCGACTATAAAAAATGGGGTGCAAACCTTAGGGGTGTAGAGCTTAAACGCAACTTTTTTTACGGTTTTGAAGCCCGCAGAGAAAATGAGCGCCAAAACAACATTTGTGGTCCCCGATGTGAAGGCTTTGGTGGGTACCGCCCCGAATCGGAGCCCGAAACTGCCGCCCTTGCCCAGTTTTGCCGAACACACGATGTACGGCAGATTATAAACCTTACGGGGGTGGGGCAAACCGTGACCTACGGCAATATGCCCATTTTACCAAAACGCAGTACCAAAATGGCAGAGGTAATGGCGGCGGTGACATCCTTTAGTGTTACGCCACCCATAGCAATGGATGAACCGGAGCTTTGCCACTGGTTTACATACGAACATCAAAAGCCCGCCATTACGGTAAAAATAGGTTCAAGGTCAGCACCCGACTGCAGTGAGCTTACCTATTGGTATGCCCGACTTAGAGAAATGCTGACCCTTTCGTGTTTGTTTTAAAATTCTTTGTGGAATGCCGACATGGTAAGGTATGCCATATAAACATCAAGCTTTGATACAGTTTCATACGGGGCGTGCATTGAAAGTACAGGCACACCAAGGTCAACAACATCAAGACCAAGGTTGGCTACATACTTTGCAACGGTACCGCCGCCGCCTGCATCAACCTTACCAAGCTCACCAATTTGCCAAACGATATTATTTTTATCAAGCATGGCACGAACCCTGCCTACATATTCGGCAGAGGCATCAGATGTGCCACCCTTACCGCCCGAGCCGGTATACTTGGTAATAACAACACCATAGTTGATGTATGATGCATTTTTAGGCTCCATAACATCCTTAAAGGTGGGGTCGGTTGCGGCATTAACATCGGCCGAAAGACATACACTGCGGCGCAGTGCCAAGGTGGTGCTTTTGCCGCTCATACGGCAAAGGTCATCCATAATATGGGCAAGAAAATCTGATTTAAGACCTGTATTACCGTCAGAGCCTGTTTCTTCCTTATCGGCAAGGACTACAATAGCGGTCTTTTTAAGGTTATTGGCATTTAAAATTGCCATAAGTGCGGGGTATGCACAAACGCGGTCATCGTGACCGTAGGCACCTATCATTGAACGGTCAAAGCCAACATCCTTTGCCTTAAAGGCGGGCACTGCTTCAAGCTCGGCCGAAAGAAAATCATCCTCAGTGATGCCGTATTTATCATAAAGAATATTTAAAATACTAAGCTTTACAAGCTCACTTTCGCTGTCATCCTTAAAGGGCTTACTGCCTATTAAAATATTAAGCTCTTCACCCTTAATGCCCTGCGACAGGGTGCGTTTTGACTGCTCACCTGCCAAATGTGGCAAAAGGTCATTGACAATAAATACAGGGTCGTTTTCATCCTCACCAATATTAACCTCAATAACGCTGCCGTCCTTTTTAGCAAAAACGCCGTGAAGTGAAAGGGGTATGGCGGTCCACTGATATTTACGAATTCCGCCATAGTAGTGGGTTTTAAATAAGGCAAGCTCGGTATCCTCATAAAGGGGATTAGGCTTTAAATCAAGGCGGGGTGAATCAATGTGTGCGGCGGTAACGGTAGCGCCGTTTTCAATATCATCACTGCCAACAACTATAAAGGCGGCTGCCTTGCCGCGATTATTTATAAAAAGCTTATCGCCTGCCGAAATTTTGCCCTTAACATCAAATTCCTTAAAGCCTGCTTTTTTGGCAAGCTCAACCGCTGCTTTAACGGCTTCACGCTCAGTTTTTGCGGCATCTAAAAATGCTTTATAGCCTTCACAAAAATCATTAGCGGCGGCAGTAACATCGTCCTTTGCGGTTAAATAACCGTTTTTGCGGTTTATAAAAAGTTTTTCCTTAAGTTCTTTTGCGGTCATAACTAATTCTCCTTAAACTTTTTTAAAATTTCGGTTGTTTTTGCTTTAAAGTCGGCCAAATCGCCGTTGTTATAAATAATATGCTGTGCCCTTTGCAGGTAAAAATCATCCGCCTTTGCGGCCTTTAGCCTGCTTTCAAGCTGGGTCTCATTAAGATTATCACGCTTTAAAATACGCGCTTTTCGTATGCTTTTTTCTGCCAGCACCGCTATAACGGCGGTGCATTTTTTATCCTCACCGCTTTCATAAAGGGTTGGTGCATCAAGCAAAAGATGTGTTACACCCCTATCTTTAGCGGCATTTATTTTTTCATTTATATTTTGAACAATTACCGGCAACATTATGCTGTTTAAAAGATTGGTTTTTTCATCTGTGGCAAATGCCTTTTCTGCCAAGGCTTTACGGTCAAGAATGCCGTTTGTGACAACACCCGCAAAGGCCTTTTCAAGGTTATTTAGCAGTTCTTTATTGGTTGTAACCTCTGCGGCGGCCTTATCACAGTCAATAACCTCAAAGCCCATATCAAGCGCCATTTCGGCGACGGTGGTTTTACCCGTTCCGCTTGGACCTGTTAAACCTAAAATAATCATAACTGCACCACCTTAAAGCCTGCGGCACGAATTAGCCTGTTATATACGGCAAGCCCCATTTCATCAGTGGTGGGTGCATGCACTATAACGGTTTTATACCCCTTTTTATCAACATCACGCAGGGTGTCAAAAAGCCGCTCGGCCTGTTTTTTATGGTCGGCACTAAAGCCCAAAGACACTGTGGGGGAATTTATAAGACCTACATCCTCATCATAGCAAATAACAAGGTCGGCATTTTGTGTGTTACAATATTCGGCAAATGCCTTTTTATCCCCTACCGCCAAGGTAACATCGGCCTTTGGGGCATAGTGTTTATACTTCATACCGGGGGATGCAACCTTTGCCCCCTTTTCGGGCTGGGACAAAACGGCGGCATCAATAACCAAGTCGGGTATATACTGTTTTAGTTGTTCGGCCGTAACACCGCCGGGGCGAAGCAGTCTTGGTGGGTTTACCGCAAAGCTTACAACGGTAGATTCCACACCAACATCACAATTTTTTGACACCACTATGGCATCAATTTTGCCCATTAAATCATCAATAACATGCTGTGCGGTGGAGGGACTTGGTGAGCCTGAACGGTTTGCCGATGGTGCGGCAAGCGGAAGACCTGATTTTTTAATAATTTCCCTTGCGATGTCATTTTTTGGCATACGCACCGCAACGGTATCAAGCCCGCCCGAAGTAACGCTTGGTATTTTTTCGGTTTTGGGCAGTACTGCGGTAAAGGGACCCGGCCAAAAAGCCTGCATACATTTTTTAGCTTCGGGTGTAATTTCACTTACAATGCCATCAAGGTCTGAAAATTCGGCTATATGAACTATTAAGGGATTATCACTTGGTCTGCCCTTTGCAACAAAGATATTTTTAACTGCTTTTTCATTTAACGCATCCGCCGCAAGACCGTAAACCGTTTCGGTAGGCAGGGCAACCAGACCGCCGTTTTTTAAAATTTCGGCAGCCTTTGCTATTTCATCCTTTGATGTTAAATTGTCTGCGTAAAGTAAAGCAGTTTTCATATTTTTTCCTTTATGCTTCGCTTGATTTCAGCATCTCTGCACGGTAGTAGGTAATAAGTGCATCAATAACCTCATCAAGGTCGCCGTTTAAGATTTGCTCAATTTTATAAAGGGTCAGACCTATGCGGTGGTCGGTAACACGACCCTGTGGATAGTTATAGGTGCGTATACGCTCACTGCGGTCACCGGTACCAACCTGTGCGCGGCGCTCACCCGCAATGGCTTCATTTTGCTTTTGCATTTCGGCTTCTAAAAGTCTACTTCTAAGCACCTTCATAGCCTTATCTTTATTCTTATGCTGACTGCGTTCATCCTGACATTCAACAACCACACCTGTGGGCAGGTGGGTAATACGAATAGCAGATTCAGTTTTATTAACATGCTGACCACCCGCGCCGCCTGAACGGTAGGTATCAATTTGAAGGTCGGCAGGGTTGATTTCAAAATCAACCTCCTCCGCCTCGGGCAGAACGGCAACGGTTACGGTGGAGGTATGAATACGACCTGATGTTTCGGTTTCGGGCACACGCTGAACCCTATGCACGCCGCTTTCATACTTAAAGCGAGAATAGGCGCCGTCACCCTCAATCATAAAGCTTACTTCCTTTATGCCGCCAAGCTCGGTTTCATTTATATTTAAAACCTCCATCTTCCAGCGGCGTGATTCGGCATACATTGAATACATACGCATTAGTGCGGCGCCAAAAAGGGCGGCTTCTTCACCACCTGCGCCACCACGAATTTCAATAATAACATTGCGGTCATCGTTGGGGTCACGGGGTAAAAGCAAAACCTTAAGCTCTTCGGACGCCTGCTCCATTTTTTCTTTAGATTCTAAAAGCTCCTCTTCAACAAGCTCTTTGAAATCCTTATCCAAGCCGCCTGCGTCAAGCATTTCTTTGGCTTCGGTAGCGGCATTTTCAGCAGCCACATATTCACGGTACTTTTCTACAATAGGGGTAAGGTGCTTATGCTCCTGCATCAGTTTTTTATAGGTGTTATTGTCTGAAACCACCTCAGGCTTCATAAGTTCTTCACCAATTTCATTATAGCGGGCTTCAACCGCTTTAAGCTTATCTAACATACATTAAACCCTTTCTGTTATTTAGCTATAATAGTTTTTATTCTTTTTTCTATCTTTGAGCGGGGTGCCATAACCTCATGCCCGCAACCGGTACATTTTATTTTAAAATCCATACCAACGCGCAGCACCCTAAAGGTGTTTGCACCGCAGGGGTGTGGTTTTTTCATTATAATGGTATCGCCAACATTAACATTCATAACCGCACTCCATCCTTTCTATCCTAATATTATACCCCAAATTATGGCAAAATACAAGGGCATAACAGGTTATATTTTAAAATACAATATATACTTTATTATTGCAAATATTTACCTTTTATAGTATAATAACTGTGTGTTTGTATAAAATCTAATTGCCTTTAGGGGGATTTTTATAATGATTTGGCATAGCGCTGATATTTCTGATGTAACAAAAGAGCTTGGTGTAGATGAATCGGTTGGCCTTTCGGCTGCCGAAATTCCTGCAAAGATTACCTTTTACGGTGAAAATAAGCAGACCCACACCGAAAGACCCAATATTTTAAGTAAAATATTAAGGCACCTGGCACAGCCCGTTGATATTATTTTGTTGGTGGTTGCCGCAGTAGTTTTTGCCGTTAATATTATTTTGGGCTCTGACCAATGGTACATACCAATAATTATTTTTGTTTTGCTTGCCCTTAATGCCACCGCCGATGTTTTAACCGGTCTTAAGGCAAACAATGAAATGGAACAGCTTAAGGGCAACATTGCCCCCAAGGCCACCGTTTTGCGCGATGGTGAGCTGCAGCAAATAGCGGCATCACTTTTAGTGCCGGGTGACATTGTTGTTTTAGAGCAGGGCAACTACATACCCGCCGACGGCAGGCTGCTTGAAAGCTTTTCACTTACCTGTGATGAATCGGCCGTTACCGATGATGCCGCCCCAACCGAAAAGCAGGCCGACTTTTTACCCGATGATATGGTGGAGATTAAAGACCGCAAAAATATGGTGCACGCAGGTTGTTCGGTGCTATTTGGCAGGGGTAAAATGGTGGTTACCGACACAGGACTTAATACCGAGCTTGCCCGCAAAAATGCCATTACCCAAATAACCGAGGGCAACGACATACCGGTAAAGAAAAAGCTTATTGGTATTGGTCGTATATCACACATTATTGTGCTTATTACCTGCCTTGTAATATTTATTGCAGGTGTTTTGCGTGACCTTGGCACCCATGATTTTACCGCTATGGTATTTAATATGCTGCTTACCGCCGCCGCTTTGGCGGTTGCCGCCATCCCTGAGGAGGCAGCCCAAGCGGTTGATATTGCGCTGGGCTTTGGCGCACACCGCATTTTAAAGCACAAAGCGGTTATTAAAAATAATGACGCAGTTGAAACCTTAGGTCATGTTTCGGTAATAATATCTGATAAGACAGGTACCCTTACCAAAAACCGTATGAAAATGACCATGCTTTATGATGGCACCGCCCTTTGCGACCTTAACCTTGAAGCACCGGGCGAAAATGCAGTTACGGTTATACGCACCGCCGCCCTTTGTACCAATTCCGATTTGGAGCTTTTAAAAAGCGGTAAAAAGCAGGCCGTGGGCGACCCGACCGAGGCGGCCATTATAGGCGCCTGTATGGAATACTGCGGTATGGGTAAAAATGATATTGAAAACATCTACCCCCGTATGGCAGAGGTGCCGTTTGATTCCACCCGCAAGCTTATGAGCACCATAAATATGATAAACAATAAGCCCTTTGCAATTGTTAAGGGCTCACCCGACATTTTACTTCAGTTTTGCACCGCAGGTAACCTAAAGGGTGCGGCTGAGGCCACCAATGAAATGAACAAGCGCGGACTTAGAACCATTGCTGTTGCCATTAAGGCTTTGGATGAAGTGACCGCCAACCCAACCCCCGAAAACACCCAGTGTGATTTAACTCTGCTTGGCGTTTTTGGTATGTCGGACACCATAAGCCGCGAAACCACCGCCGCCTTAAGACAAAGCGAAATGGCAGGCATACGCACCGTTATGATAACGGGCGACCATGTTATTGCCGCCGAAACGGTAGCAAAAAGTCTGGGCATTATGCAGGAGGGTCAAAAGTCGGTTACAGGTGAAGAGCTTGCCGCAATGACCGATGAGGAGCTTGCCGATGAAATTTATAACATTGCAGTTTATTCGCGCATTAGCGCCGAGGACAAGCTTAGAATAGTAAACACCTTTAAGCTTAAGGGCGAGGTTGTTGCCGTTACGGGCGACAGCGTGGATGACGCCCCCGTATTAAGGGCTGCCGATGTTGGCTGTGCAATGGGTGTTACCGGCACCGATATTGCCAAAGGCAATGCCGATGTTGTGCTGCTTGAGGACAGCTACATTTCGGTAGTGGGCGCTATAAGAGAGTCGCGTGGTATTTTCTCAAATATTAAAAGAATTGCATCCTTTGTTATAAGCTGTGCCGCAGGCGAGCTTATGCTAATGCTTTTTGAGGTTTTGGTTTTTGGTCTGCCAGCACTTAGCGCACCCGCACTTCTTTGGCTTAATCTGGTGGTTGGCTTTGGGCTTGGTATTGGCCTTTGCGCCGAAGGTTCGGATGAGGGTGATATGCTTATTCCCCCCAGACCCATTAAACAAATATTCTTCAGCCGCAATTATATTGTAAGCCTTCTTTTACAGGGCGGCTGGCTACTTGTTCTTGGACTTATATCATACGCTATCGGCGGCTCTGCAACGCTTTTTGTAAGCTTGGTTATGGCCGAAACAATGCTGGCATTTTCACTTAGGGCAGAGCGCTCAATTTTAAAAACAGGCATACTTACAAATAAGGTTTTACTGTCTGCTTTAGGCGTTTCGGTATTATCAATTATTCTGCTTGTTTGCACACCGATTAGTGGAATTTTTGCCCTTGGCGGAATAACCTTTGGCAAGCTTATTTTGGCTATGCTTTTAGGCTTTGTGCCGCTTATTGCAAGTGAGGCTTACAAGTTTTTTGAAGGTCGCAAACTAAAATAATTTGGAGTTTAAAATGCTATACAATCTTTGGAATAAAGGCACCATTGACCGCCTTTTAAGTGAAGCGGGTTTTTCATTTAAAAAATCGCTTGGGCAAAACTTTTTAACCAACCCCGATGTTTGCCCTGCAATGGCCGCTGCCGCCGCCGATTCTGACACCGGTGTCATTGAAATTGGCCCCGGTATTGGCGTGCTTACCGCAGAGCTGGCCCAAATTGCCAAAAAAGTGGTTGCCATTGAGCTTGATGAAAGACTGCGCCCCATTTTAGAAAAAACCTTGGCCGATTTTGATAACACATCGGTGATATTTGCAGATGTGCTTAAAACCGACCTTAAAAAAATAATTGCCGAGCAGTTTAGCGACTGCAAAAAGGTGGCGGTTTGCGCCAACCTACCCTACTATATAACATCGCCAATAATTATGGCTCTGTTAGAAAGCCGTTTGCCCATCGATAACATCACCGTTATGGTACAAAAGGAGGCGGCAGAGCGCCTTTCGGCTGAAATACCCAGTCGCGCCGTTGGTGCCGTAACACTTGCCGCCGCATTTTATGCCGAGCGTGAGTTTTTATTTGATGTACCCAGACACTGCTTTACCCCGTCACCCAATGTTGACAGTGCCGTTATTCAGTTTAAAATAAAGCCCGATGTCGGCTTAAAGGTAAAGGATGAAAAATTGCTTTTTCGCCTTATTCGCGGCGCATTTGAGCATCGTCGCAAAACGCTGGTTAATTCAGTATCTGCAGCGGGCGTAGTATCAAAGGATCAAATATTAACCGCCCTTGAAACGCTGGGTATTTCACCTACCGTGCGTGCCGAACAGCTTACCTTAGAGCAGTTTGGCGCCCTTGCAGATGAAGTTTTAAAATAGTTAGGAAGATTTTATGTCTATTGAAAAGGTTAGGGAATATTTAAGCACCTTTGGTGTGGAAGATAAAATTAAAGAGTTTACAGTATCAAGCGCAACGGTGGAGCTTGCCGCCAAGGCGCTTTGCTGTGAGCCCTGCCAAATTGCCAAAAGTATGGCATTTGCTATGGGTGAGGGTGCAATTTTGGTGGTTGCCGCAGGCGACACAAAAATTGACAATCAAAAATTTAAAGCAGAATTTGGCACAAAGGCAAAAATGCTGCAGTTTGCCGATGTTGAACGACTTATTGGTCACGCGGTTGGCGGTGTTTGCCCCTTTGGTATAAATGACGGCGTTTTGGTTTATTTGGATAATTCCTTAAAGCGCTTTGAAACGGTCTACCCCGCCTGCGGAAGCAGTAACAGTGCTATTGGTCTTACCCTTGATGAACTTATGCGTTTTTCAAAATACGAAAAATGGGTAGATGTTTGCAAATTTGCAGAATAAAATTTTTAAAAACTTACCCCTTAAAGTGTTTACAAAACACCTAAAATATGATAAAATAATTTAAAATTCTTTGGTAAAAGGAAGTAGGTTATGGGCAGGTTGCTAGCAGTCACCTCCGGCAAGGGCGGTGTTGGTAAATCCAGTGTTTCGGTTAATATTGCGCGCACCTTGAATGAGCGCGGCAACAGTGTACTACTTATTGACCTTGACGCAGGTATGCGCTGTTTAGACTTAATGCTAGGTGTCAGTGACCGCTTGATTTTTGACCTTAATGATGTTTTAAATAAAAACAAAACCCTTGAGGAGGCTATTATTAAGGCCAGCAACTATTCCTTTGACCTGCATTTTTTGGCGGCACCCCTTAAAGAAAAACCCGACCCCGCCGCACTTTATGATTTAATAACCTATGCCTGCACCCGCTACGATTTTGTGGTGCTTGACTTCCCCGCAGGTGCGGTGGATGACCTTTATAAGGCACTACCCCGCTATGCGGAGGCTTTGGTGGTTTGCAATGCAGATGCCGTATCACTTCGCGATGCAGGTATTATGGGTGATTCACTTAAAAAACTGGGCCTTATGTCGGTTAGGCTAATACTTAACCGCGTTTCGTTTCAGAATATGCGCCGCGGTATAACCGCCAATATTGATGAAGCTATTGACGGTTGCGGTCTTCGCCTTATCGGCGTTATTCCCCAAAGTATGGATATTTATGTTTCCTGCTGTTCGGGTAAGGCTATTGAGCCTAAAAGCCGCGCCGCCAAGGCTTTTGTCAGAATTGCAAAGCGTTTGTTGGGGTATGATATCCCGCTGATGTCTTACAAGAAAATATAGCAAAGCAAAGAGCAAGGAGATGTTAAAATGAATATTGCTATTATAGCAGATGATGCAAAAAAGGAACTTATGGTGCAATTTTGTATTGCCTACTGTGGTGTGCTTAGCAGACACAACCTTTTTGCAACAGGTACAACAGGCAAGCTAGTTGCTGAGGCAACCGGTCTTGATATAGTTAAGTTTTTAAGCGGTAACCAAGGTGGTTCACAGCAAATCGCCTCCCGCATTAGTTGTGATGAAATAGATCTTCTCCTTCTCTTCCGTGACCCTATGAATCCCAATCCGCTTGAGCCCGATGAAAAGGTTCTGCTTAATCTTTGTGATGTGCACAACATACCCGTTGCCACCAACATTGCCACAGCAGAGGTGCTTATTCACGGTCTTGAGCGTGGCGACCTTGACTGGCGTGAGCTGGTTCGCCCAAACTAAATTATACTTATCATTGGGCGGGCTATAATGGTTAAGGTTAGTCGAAACATACCTGTTCCGACATAAAATCTTTGATTTTAGGGCAAATTTTCAAAGAAAATTTGCCCTAAACCATTGCAATGAGTGTAGTGCAAAATCAAATTGTATAATTTGATTTTGCTAAAGCCACTTAAACAGTGGCTTATCGAAACGCTTTTAGGCGTTTAGACTAACTACAATCATTGTTAAAACGGCTCGCCCAATTAGACTATTGAAAGAGGGTTTTTTCTAAATGAAGTTAGACACTATGTGCGGACTTAAAAGGACCGATTACTGCGGTACCCTTACTGCCGATAAAATAGGTGCGGAGGTTATCGTTTGTGGTTGGACCGCAAAACAGCGTGATTTAGGTCAGCTTATTTTTATTGACCTTAGAGACCGCACCGGCATTGTTCAGCTTGCCTTTGATGACTCCACCGACCGCGAAGTTTTTAGCAAGGCTTTTGGGGTTAGAAGTGAATATGTTCTGCTTGCAAAGGGTGTTGTTAGGCGCCGCTCATCGGTTAACCCTGACATACCCACAGGTGAAATTGAAATTGAGGTTAAAGACCTTAAGGTTTTAGGCTCGGCCGAAACCACCCCGTTTGAAATTTTAGACGATACTTCTGTTAAGGAGGAGCTTCGCCTTAAATACCGCTACCTTGATTTAAGAAGACCTACCCTTCAAAATAACCTTTTAATGCGCCATAAGGTTACCAAGGTAACCCGCGACTTTTTTGACGGTGAAGGCTTTTTAGAAATTGAAACCCCTACCCTTATTAAATCCACCCCCGAAGGTGCCAGAGATTATCTTGTTCCTTCAAGAATTCATAAGGGCAGTTTTTACGCACTTCCACAGTCGCCTCAAATGTATAAGCAGTTGCTTATGCTTTCGGGCTTTGACCGTTATATGCAAATTGCACGCTGCTACCGTGATGAAGATTTAAGGGCCGACCGCCAACCTGAATTTACCCAGGTTGACCTTGAAATGTCATTTGTTGATATGGATGATATTTTAAGCCTTGGTGAACGCTACATCAAATACCTTTTCAAAAATGTGCTTGGTGTTGATATTAAGGTCCCCATTCGTCGTATGACCTACACCGAAGCTATGGAAAATTACGGCTCTGACAAGCCTGATGTACGCTTTGATATGAAGCTTAAAAATATTTCAGACATAGTTCGCGACTGCGGTTTTTCAGTATTTTCGGGCACAGTGCAAAACGGTGGCTCGGTGCGTGGTATAACCGCAAAGGGTGGTGCCGCAAAGCTTACCCGTAAGGAAATTGATAAGCTGACCGAAGCCGCAAAGGGTATAGGCGCTAAAGGTCTTGCCTTTATTCGCTGGGCAGAGGATGCCGAAGCCCCAACCTGCGCCTTTGAAAAGTTCCTTACCCCCGATGAATTTAATGCCATTATGCAGGCAATGAATATTGAAAAGGGTGACGTTGCCCTGTTTGTTGCCGATAAAAACGCTACCGTGCTTAGCGTTTTAGGTGCAATCAGATTACAGGTTGCCGCAAAGCTTGACATTATACCTGAAGGCTATGAATTCCTTTGGATAACCGAATTCCCCTTCTTTGAATATAATGAGGAGACCGGAAGCTATGATGCAATGCATCATCCCTTCACAGCCCCACTTGATGAGTGTCTGGAATATTTAGACACAGCCCCCGAAAAGGTTTTTGCCAAGGCATATGACCTTGTTTTAAACGGTGTTGAGCTTTCTTCCGGCTCTATTCGTATAAGCGACCCCGAACTGCAAAAGAAAATGTTTGCGGCTTTAGGTCTTTCAGATGAGGATGCCGCAGAAAAATTTGGCTTTTTGGTGGATGCCTACCGCTACGGCGCACCACCCCACGGCGGCTTTGGTATTGGTTTAGACCGACTTACCATGCTTATGTGCGGCAGTGATTCCATACGCGATGTTATTGCCTTCCCCAAGGTGGCAAATGCCAGCGAGCTTATGAGTGGCGCCCCCGGCAGGGTTGATGATATACAGCTTACCGATTTAAGCATTGCAATAACCGAAAAAGAAGATAAGGAATAGTTTATTATTGTGATGCCTTTAAGCTTTAAGGGCATCACTTTTTTTGGAGGTAAATTTTATGCTGCTTACAACTGAAAAAATTACATACCTGTCAACCGACGGCATTAACACAATTTGCGGTTTTGCCGTTTACCCCGAAAACCCCAAAATGATAGTTCAAATTGCTCACGGCATTGCCGAGCATAGTGCAAGATATTTAGATTTTGCAAGGGCTTTGGCCGAAAGGGGCATTGCCGTTTTTGCCGAAGACCATTTAGGCCATGGTGAGACCGCCAACGCCAAAGAAAAGCTTGGCTGGTTTGCCGAAAAGGACGGCTGGCAAACCGTTATAAATGATATTTTAACCCTTAAAAGCATTGCTAAAGAAAAATTCCCTAACATACCCTTTGTTCTTATGGGGCACAGTATGGGCTCATTTTTGGCACGAAACATTGCCATACTTAAATCAAATGAAATTGATGCCTTGGTGCTTTCGGGTACAGGTAATCAGGCACCGCCCGTAATAGCGGTGGGTAAAATCGCCGCCAAGCTTGAGGGGTGGCGCCTTGGCTCACCAAACAAGGGCAGCCAGCTTATAAACAACCTTGCATTTTCCGCATATAACAAAAAGTTTGCACCAAACAAAACCCCCTACGACTGGTTAAGCAACGACCTTGCCGAGATTGAAAAATATGTTTTGGATGAAAAATGCGGCTTTTTGCCCACTCCGTCAATTTTTTATGATATGCTTTGCGGTCTTTCGGTGATTGGTAAAAAAAGCGAGGTGGCAAAGGTAAGACCCAACCTGCCAATACTGCTTTTTTCGGGCGATAAGGACCCCGTTGGTGCAATGGGCAAAGGGGTCAACGCCGTCTATAACCTTTATAAAAAGTCAGGTCTGCAAAATGTCACCCTTAAGCTTTATAAGGGCGGCAGACACGAGCTTTTAAACGACAGTTATAAAGACGAGGTTATAAACGACCTTTGTAATTGGCTTGATGAAAATGTAAAATAAAACATAAAAAGCGTGGGCAAAGAGGCGCACTCCGTAAGGAAGTGCGCCTCAGTTATATTCGCCAAAGGCGAGTTATATTGCTTCGCAGTTATATTTGGACTAAAGTCCAAGTTATATTCGCTTTGCGAGTTTTAAGGGCGAATATAATATCACTGAAACAGCAAGTTTCAATATCACTTTGCCGAAAGGCAAAATATCACTGTGAGACCTGTCTCACAATATCACTCATTATATTATCTTTGAGATGGGTATTATTTCAAAGTATGTAACCCACTATGACACTTTCAAGTTGAAAGTGTCAATTTTTATATAAAAAGAAAATTGGGAGAAACTTCTTTACGAAGTGTCTCCCAATGCCCACGCTTTTTATTATGCTTTAATTATATCAATAGTAGTAGTTGTAGTATGAAAATCCTTTAAGCACCCATTTGCCATCAACATAATCATAGTTAAGGGTAAACCAACCGCTGTATGTGTCGGTGTTTTGGGTGATGGTGTTATCCCAATAAGATTTGCGGGTTGATGAATATGAATACTCGGTTTTTACATAGCATGAATAACCACCGCTGGTACCAATGCTTTCTTGATAAGAATTATCCTTAAATGCGGTGTAGGTTATGCTTTTAAGACCTGTGCCATCAGTTTTTCTGAAGCTGTTGGTAAGATTTTCATAATTTCTTTTTAGGTCATCAAGGTCATCTTCATCGGTGGTGCAATCAATACCAAGTGAGCTAAGAGCCTTACCATCCTTGGCACCGTTTGCAAGCTTTTTGATATTATCCTGTGTGGCCTTAAAAAGGTCTTCCTTAACGGCTTTGGAAATTTTAAGCGATGTTGCATAGGTGGTGCGGTCGGTACCGGTTGAAATAACCTCTTCGTGTTCATCACAAGCAGGATGTGATATTTTAAGGTCATGCTCACCTACAAAAATGGCATCAATTTTAAATTCGGCAATGCCGTTTTCATCCTCGGCGGGGGCATCAACCTTAATGCCGTCAACAGTAACGGTGGCATCCTTATAGGTTCTTATGGTGTGTTTGCCCACCATACCTTCGGTGGATACCCTATACTTGGTAAAGATTAGCCAGCTTTTTTCATTTTGCTCGGCCAGGGTAACGGTCATAGTTTTGGGTGAAGAAGAGGTGTTTGTTACATAGGTTACAACATAGGTTTTAAGCAGTTTATCCTCAACCTCATCCATTGCATCGTCATATAAATCTGCGTATTTGTCACCGTAAAGATCTTCATATTTATCAAGCAGTTCTTCAGCGGCTTCTTCAGCGCTTTGAACCTCATACTTGGTTATGCTTGAATAGTCTTTGCCGTTTTTCTCTTGGAATTTAACATAGTTTTCACTGTTTATAAATTCGCTTTCGGTAACGGCAAGGGTATCATAAACCTGTTCCCAGTCACCGTCAATTAAACCCTCAACATAGTTTTCAACTATATTTTTAGGATTGCTTTGTGCTGAACCAATAGCAAAAAATCCAATTATTAAAACAAGTGCGGCTGCGCCTGCTATAAGGGGAATTTTCCACTTCATAACAAAGGGCATAACGGTATTTTTAAATATAGCTGTTGCCTGACCTGTTATTTGGTTAAAATCAAAGCCTTTTTTAGGGGCGGGGGCAACAGGGGCTGCTGCGGGCTGATATGTACCCTGTGGAGCATACTGTGTAGCGGCTACAGGTTGAACAGGCTGTACAGGTTGAACGGGTTGAGCAGGCACCTGGGCGGTGGGCTGAACGGGTGCTACGGGGACCTCAACAGGGGCTACAGGCACTTCAGGAATAGCCTCCACAGGCACTTCGGGGATAACCTCGGCAGGTGCTGCAGTCTCCACAGGTGCTTCGGGTAGAACTTCGGGTACAACCTCGGCAGGGGCTTCGGGTGCAATCTCTACAGGTTGTTCTACGGGTTGTTCTACAACAGGCTCAACAGGAGCAGGTGCAGGCTCAACAGGAGCGGGAGCACTGGCTACAGGGGCAGGAGCAGGCTCAACAGGAGCGGGAGCCTCAACTACAGGGGCAGGAGCAGAATTGGCGGGTGCGGGCTGTTGTGCCGCAGGTGCTACGGGAGCCTTTAATGCAAAGCCACAAACGCCACAAAAGGAGGCGCCATCTTTGGCGGGATTTCCGCAATTAGGACAAAACATAAAAAACAATCTCCTTAATTACTTTTTTGAGACCTTTTTGATTAGTTTTTTTAACATTTAGGTCTAGTTTTATTATACAAAATAAACTATACATTGTCAACGACATTTACTGCCATTATATTACCTTTTTCGACACTTCTTTAATCGGTGAAAAGGTGCCAAAATGGTGCTGCTTCACCTAAAATCACCTTTTCCATACGCTGGTTGCAAAACAAAAAGCCCAGTGCCAGCAAAATGAAACAGGCAAGTATTAAAAAAGTGACTGTAAATGAGCGCCAAAACCACCTTATGCTATTTGCTTTTTTAGTTGTTTTCATTTTATTTTTCCTTTAAATTGTTAAGTGTTACGGCAAGGGCGTTGCCCAAAAGCTCGGCGGAATATTTAGCCTGTTCTAAAGTGTTAGCCTCGGTACCGCATTCAATAAGCAGTGACCCTTCAGTTAGGTGCTGATTATATTTGCGGGGTGTGAATAAAATTGGGCGCGCAAGACCTTTATACATAACCTCCATAGTTTGCTGAAGCCTTATTGCCAGCCTAAAATTTTGCCGCCAATTTGCAAAGCCGGTTACGGTACCGTCCTGACAACCCGAAACCAGCATTAGCTGTGCCGCCTTTTTGCCGTTTATGGTGGTGACAAGGGCGGTTTTATTACTGCCTTCTGTTACCGAATCGCGGTGAAGGTCAATTACCACCTTAATTGTGGGGTATTTTTTTAAATAGGATTTTATGGTTTGCTCAGCCCTTGAGTAGCTGCCTGAATATTCGGGGTAGTCGTGCTTTTCGGTAGCATGCACCACGCCAATGCCCTTATTTTTAAGTGTATTGGCAAGCACCCTGCCCACCGCCACAATATTTTCATTTTCATTGGTTGTTCGGGTTTTATCAGATGCTGAATAACAATCCCTTTCATCAAGCATATAGCATTCGGTTGTATGGGTGTGTACAATAAGCACCTGCGGTTTGGTGGTGGTAACAATTTTTAAATTTGGCAACTGCATAAGCTCGGTTTTAAGGTCAATTTTAAGGGAGGTTGTGTTTTTTACATAAATTTTATTGTACCTTAAATTGGCCGCCGATGAATCAATGCTTTTATTTATTATTTTGCCCTTGGCCACATTATTTGCGGCAACCGTTACCTCCCCCACCGATGATGCCTTGCTTGATGATACAACTTCATCACCTTGCGGATTTTTATAATATTCACTTAAAAATGGCTCACTAAAGCCGTTTTGAGCCACCCCTACATAATCGTTTGAGGGGGCAAGCGCATAGGCCGTAACCACCCAAAAACAGTAAAGCGATGCCGCCGATAATATTAAAAATGAAAAGGCTAAAAATATTTTTTTGCCCATAATCTGCATCACCTCACCATAAATTTTATGCTTTATTACTGCGCCTTATTACGCAAGAAGCTCGGTTATTATATTTTGTTCGGTGGTTGGGTGAAGGGCTTTATTAACGGCATCAGCAATAAGTCCTGCCGCGCGGGTTATAAGCAAATCAACCTCTCTTGGGGTTATTATCATTTGGCGGCCGTCAGGCTTTGCGCCATCAAAATTTTTGCCGGTAAGGTCATACACAAGGGTTGCGGCATCGGTTACGGTGGGCACGCCCACCGCTATTACCTTGACACCAAGGGTTTTTTCACTTATTTCGTGTCGCGCGTTACCTACCCCCGCCCCCGGCTCAATGCCCGAATCACACATCTGCACTGTGCAACCCAGCCTTTTAAGATAGCGGGATGCCAAGGCATCAATTGCTATTACACAGGTTGGCTTTATTTCATCCACTATGCCGCGCAAAAGATTAAAAACCTCAATACCTGTTTGACCCAAAACACCCGGTGCTATGACCGAAACTGTGCGTATATCCTCAATGCCCGCCACCCGCCTGATTTCATCCGATATATGTCTGGTTGCCAAAATGCCCTCGGCCGCCTTGGGTCCTAATGCATCGGGGGTTATATTGCGGTTGCCAAGCCCCACCACCAAAACATCGCCCTTTTTTGGCAGCAGGGTATAAAGCTCATCGGCAACCGTTTTTATAAGCTCATCATCCCGCAGATTATCTGAAAAGGGCGGCACCTCAATGGTGGTGTAAATGCCAATCGGCTTGCCAAGTGCCTTGGCGCCCTGTTCATTTTTTACGGTAATTTTGGTTATAAGGGCATCGCCCACCTTTACCTCTTCAGATGAAATGCCCTTTGGTAAATCGCGGTGCATTTCCTTTTGTTCCAGCGCAAGGTCGGTTCGTATTTGCATAAAAAATCACCTTTTTTATTTAATATTTTCCGCAGTTAGCAAAAAATTTATACATATACATTGTTATAAAAAGGGTAAATACCACACCTTTTAAAGCCAAAATTTGTAAAAAACGCAAAATTTGGACTGTACCCTTTAAAAAAATGAAAAAAACACTTGAAAATTTATGCATTTGGTGGTATTATAACTTTGCGTCGAATTTTATTAAGGAGGTTAGGCACTATGGCTAACATTAAGTCCGCTAAAAAGCGCGTTTTAGTAAGTGAAGCTAACTATCAGCGTAATAAGAGCTATCGCTCTGCTATTAAAACCGCTCTTAAAAAAGCAGATGCCGCTATTGAAGCAAAATCTGCTGATGCTGCAGAAACCGTTAAGGTTGCCGTTAAAAAGTTAGACCAAGCTCAGGCTAAGGGTATTATGCATAAAAATGCTGTTGCCCGTAAAAAGTCACAGCTTGCTACCCGTCTTAACAAGGCTAACTAATTTTAAACTTAATACGGCTTTTAGCTATAACCAAATATAACTGTTGCAACCGATTTTGTTCGGTTGCACGTGATTTGGTTTATTTTTTTATTCAAAACTTTTTTCCTTTTAGGTGGGCTAAAAATGAACGTAGTTATTATGACCGATTTAGAGGGTATCAGCGGTGTTGATTCCATAGCCAATATTACCGATAAGGGTGAACCCTACCGCTACGCCTGTGAGCGCCTTATGGCCGACACCAACGCGGCAGTTGAGGGTGCAATTAAAGCAGGCGCCGAAAAGGTTTATGTTATTGACGGACACGGCGGCGGTCAAAACTTTATTGATGAGCTGCTTGATAAAAGGGCTACTAAAATTTCGGTTGATGAGTGGGTAAAGCTCACCCGTGAAAAAGCCTATGAAGCCTATTTGCAGGTTGGCGCACACGCCAAGCCCGGTACTATAAACGGCTTTTTAGACCATGTTCAAAGCAGTCTTACCTGGTTTTCATATAAGGCAAACGGCAAGCTTTACGGCGAGCTTGTTCAGGGCGGCCTATTTGTTGGCGCTTTTGGCATTCCCACCGTTATGGTTTCGGGTGATGAGGCCGTTTGTAATGAAGCTGTACAGTGCTTTGGTGACAGCATTGCCTTGGCAGAGGTTAAAAAGGGTGTTGGCCGTAACAGTGCCGATTGCCTTGATATAGAACTGGCAGAAAAGCTTATTTGCGATGCCGCAGAGGATGGCGTGCGCCGCAGGGCTGAAATGAAACCCTTTGAGCTTGATTTGCCCATTACCTTTGAGGTTACACATACCCGCACCGACTACTGTGAGGCAACCCTTAAGCGTTGCCCCGATGCAACCCGCATTGATGCGCGTACAGCACAAAGGGTTGTTGAAAAAATTGAAGTTTACGGCGATGTAACCTTTAGATAATAAAAATAAAAACTGCAGTTTGGCTAACCAAATTGCAGTTTTTTGTTTAAATTTAAACCCTTGATGCTATTGATAAGCTATAATTTGTGTGCTATACTTAAAGCAAGAAAAATCCCTGTTGGAGGTTGTTTTTATGGAATTTTACGGTATGCTACACGGTCATTCAACCCACTCTGACGGCGTTTTAACCCCCGCAGAAATGGTTAAGGTTGCAAAGGATGAGGGTTATAAAGCTATTGCTATTACCGACCACGACACCGCAACCGCCTACCCCGAACTTAAAGCCGCCTGCGAGGCAGAGGATATGGAATGCCTTTTTGGTGTTGAATTTTCATCAATGCCTACAGGTCTGCACCTTGTGGCATTTAGCTTTGACCCTGAGGAGCCTGAAATTAAGCAGTACCTTGCCGATATGGGCGCACGCCAAACCGACAATACAAAAAAATGCTTTGAAGCATCGGTTGCAAGGGGCACCATTTCGGGTATCACCTGGGATGAGGTTTTGGAATATAACAAGGGTATTCCTTGGATTTGTAATAATCACCTTTTCCGTGCAATGATGGCAAAGGGCTTGGTTGAGCAGGACGACTATATGAACTGGTGGAATATTAACTTTAAGGGTCAGCCCGGCAAATACCCACCCATTAAGCCCTTTAAGCATGTGCCTGACATTGTTAAAATGGTTAAAAAGGCTGGCGGTTTTGTAATTTGTGCACACCCGACAGGTCCCTGGCTTAGCGATGAAAAAATTGACCAGCTTATTAAATGGGGCATTGAAGGTCTTGAGGTTTACCACCCCGACCTTACCCCTGAGGAGCAACAGCGCGCCTATGAAATTGCGATTGAACGCGGTCTTTTCATTGGCGGCGGTCAGGACCACTGCGGTCGTTGCGGCGGACTTTATTCATCATATAAAACCGAAGAAGAGCTTAAAAATTCCTGCCACTACATACCCGACCACAGTTGCGGTGTTACCAAGCTTCATTTTGATGAGCTTAAAGCACACAAGCTAATGAGATAATTTTAAAAAGCGGAAAAGTAAAATTTAAAGGTTTTATTTTTCCGCTTTTCTATTGACTTTTTTAGGTATGTGTTGTATAATATCAAGGCATTTTAAAGGTATCTCACCTGTATGCTAATTTAATATATGCGGATGTGGCGGAACTGGGCGAAGCAGGGTGCCGCATCCGGTGGATGATGAAGGCACACTGCTGAGGTGAAAAAATAAGGAGCAATGCGACGCGCTCCAAGCGAGCAGGGCGACTATATTTTTGAGGGTAACGCGCGTGGCGCGGCTGCCCCACCTAATCAGTTTTCATTTTTAATTTAATATATGCGGATATGGCGGAACTGGCAGACGCGCTAGATTCAGGTTCTAGTCGGGGCAACTCGGTGCAGGTTCGATTCCTGTTATCCGCACCAGTCGAGAGCCTCGACACGCAATTCGCGTGCTGAGGTTCTTCTTTTTTATAGTTTTTACCTCGCGTTTAAGGTTGGTTATAAACACCCGCACCAAGCGTTAAGGAATTTGCCTTAACGCTTTTTATTTTACCTATTAAAACAAAATCCCCGCAAAGATTATTCTTTGCGGGGGTGTTTTTATAACTCGGCTTTCCAGCTTTCAATATTTTCTTTTACAAAGTCATCATCCACCAGATTGGGGTACATAGCGTAAATACGCTCAATTTCTGTATCCTGACCGGGAGAGAGCACTTCATTTGAGTTAATGCAGTTAAGGCTTTTCATAAGGCCCTGCTTTTTAAGTACATAATGAAGCCCCGGTATACAGCCTGCAAAGGCATTGGCGCCATCAAAAAGAACTGCGTTTGAATCGGTAACGGCATTGGCAAGTGACAGCATTTCGGCCGATATACTGTCCCCTGCTTTTTGTTTTTTGCAAAGCTCAAAAAGCTCTACCGCGCGTTTGGTCCATACCGACCAATGACCAAGCAGTCCACCCTCAAAGCCTTTTTCATAATGCTTGCCGTTAACATCAAACTTATAGGTGGTAAGCAAATCAATTACTATGTTATCATCATTGCCTGTGTAAAGGGTGATTTCATCACTTCGGGTGGATAGCGCTGCGGCGCGGGCAATATCAAGTGACATATAGCGGTTAAATGGTGCCGCCTTAATGGCAACCACATTTGGTATTTCACA
>JAFNZJ010000068.1 GCA_017382915.1 Clostridia bacterium
AAATATTCATAAAAAATTAAGGCGGTGGTAAATCCACCGCCTTAAAGCTTAATTGCCTTCGTTTTTTTCCTTTAAGTCTTCAATTTCCCTTATTATTTTTTGCCTTAAATTAAGGGGCAACATTCTTAAATTAGTAAGTATTGTTCGTTCATCTGGTGTAAGGTGTCCGAATTTTTCGCCACCCCACATATCTGTTTGATTATCATTTAAACCAACATGCTCTAGTGGGTCTTGATATCCATATAAAAGAACATGTACCGGAGTATTAAAAAGGGTTGAAAGCTGACTGATTACCTCATAGGTAGGATCAATATTACGCTCATAATACGCGTAGGTTGAGCGCTTTATTTTTAAAATATCTGCCACCATTTCTTGTGTTAGTCCGTGGGCTTTTCTGGCACGGGTAATCATAATACCTGTTACCGATTTGTCTTTTTTGTTTTTTGGAACTTTTCTTTCCATTTTTAATTCTCCTTTATATATTTTTATTATGTAATACTTGACTGTAACAATAAAACTTGCTATAATTTTAAGGTCAATATTTTGCTGATGTGGCTCAATGGCAGAGCGGCTCACTCGTAATGAGCAGGTTGTCGGTTCAATTCCGATCATCAGCTCCAACAACCTCTTTTAAAGGGGTTGTTTTTTTATTTTACACCCGTTTTACTAAGTGCGCCGGTATAGTCATAACCACCTATATCATTTGAATTTAAAAACTTTAATATAACCTCTTTTGCTTCATTTGGCGATTCCAGTGTTAGGTACAAATAACTACCACAGCCGCTTCTTTGGTTAAGCGTAGGTGAAATGGCGGTGATTTTGCTATTTAAAACCTCACTGCAGCCGTCGCCGCAAATTACGGGGAAGTCTGTGTTTTTTCGGTCGGTTAAATGGCAACCGTCCCCCTTGCCCGTACACCCTACACCATTTTTAACGGGGCAGTTGCGGGTAAGCATTAAGGGTTGGCGCCCATAACAAAATGAAAAAACATTAAAATCTTCGGGTGGGCATAGATTATTTATTTCACTAAGGCTAAGCTCGGTTGAAATCACTGCAGAGGATAACCCCAGTTTTTTAACCCTTTCTATTGCAAATGAATTAAACAGGTTAAGACCAAAGCCGCCCATCATCTCAAAGCCCTGTGACTGTGCCAAACTCACCGCCGCCAAATTTGAGCAAACGGCCTTTTTAACACCGCTATTTTTAACAAGCTTTAAATCATTTATGACCTTTTGCTCATTAAACATACTGCGTGGTATTTCGACCACAGAATTTTTAAGTATTAAGCCTTGCCTTTTTGTAAGCTCCTTATTTTTAATTTCGCTTACAAGTATGTTAAGGGGCAGACTGTAGCCGCTTAAACTGTCTAACAGTTCATCGGCGGCAAAGCACTGTATTAAATTTGCAAATCTTACAAAACTGCCTGCAGATTTATTTTTATCTGCGCCATTTAAGGTCACGGGGGTTATCTGCACCCCACTGCGACCAATTTCAAGGCGCTTTTTATCCAGAGCAGTTATAGCCGCCTTTCGCAGGTTATTTATTGCAGAAATTGGTAAAGATATATCAGGCTCAATATCAAACTCCGCCTCACCCAAATAATAACAGGTTCCGCCAAGCTTTGAAAGGGCATCACCCACAATTTGTTCATTTATGGGGCGGTTTATTGCCTGTTCAGGCATTACTCCCTCGACACTAGCCGATATACCGTTGCATTCTACCTTTAAAGCACTTGGTTTACCCTTTTTTAATGTAATGCTCATATTAAGGCGTAGCCTTTGCCTTTCACGGCGATAAAGCTCATGCGTTTTTGAGATGTTTTGTGCAGAAAGCTGCTTATCATAATCACTTCTGACACCAAACATTGCCTTTCCAAGGATAGCTTTATAATACCCATCAGTAAAGCCGTCGCGCGAAAAGACCTTTTCTAAAAGGCGGTCAATTTCATCATCAACCGTGCCGTTTTGAACCATTTGTTTAGCCGCCGCAACGGCGGTTGCAACATATTCAGGGCGCTTCATTCTGCCTTCAATTTTAAAGGAAGTAACACCCATTTTTTCAAGCTCACCAAGGTAGGGAATTAAGCTTAAATCCTTAAGGCTGAGGTCATACCCTGTACCGCCCTTTGCCATAAATGGTAAACGGCAGGTGCCGGCACAAAGACCGCGGTTGGCACTGCGCCCACCTAAATAGGCGCTAAAATAACACTGCCCCGAAAGGCACATACATAGCGCACCGTGGACAAAAACCTCCACCTCAATATCAAGCGCTTTGGCTGCTTTACAAAACTCTTTAAGCTCTGCCCCACTCATTTCCCTTGCAACAACTACACGCTTAAAGCCCATTTGCTTTAAGGGTAAAAGGGCAGATGGCGAATGCACCGACATCTGCGTTGATGCGTGAAGGGCAAGGTTTGGAAATAACCTATGAATTTCAAGGGCAAGACCAATATCCTGAACAATAACGGCATCAATGCCATACTGCCACACCCTGTTTACAAGCTGTAAGGCATTTTGCATTTCGGTATCCTTAATAAGGGTGTTAAGGGTAAGGTAACATTTAACCGAATTTAAACGGCAATATTCTATTGCCTGCTTTAAATCATTATCATTAAAATTTTGTGCGTTGCGGCGGGCATTAAATTCCTCGGCGCCAAGATAGACTGCATCTGCGCCCGCCCTGACCGCTGCAATAAGCGATTCAGTGCCCCCTACCGGGGCTAAAATTTCTGTATTTGGCATTACTAAATAACTTCTTTTGCGCCAAGGTCGTTTAAATATTCGGTAACGGGTGCATAATCGCTGCAAACAACCAAAATAATTACATTATCCACCTGAACAAGCAACCTTGACTGGACCTTATTATATTCACTTTCCATAGTAGCCTTAAAGGATGTTGCACGGCCTGTAAGGTAGTTGGATATACCCGATACCACCTTTTCCTGCCCAGCTTTATCATTAACCTCAAAGCAGGCAACGGTATCTGCCGATTCAGCCGTAGCACTTACCTTTACATTAAAGCGCTTTACATCAGAATCTTGAAAACCAAAATATGATGTAAGGGTGGTGCCTGAAAGCTCCTTAAGCTCTGAAAATTCGGTGGTGCCGACAATAGCTTCACTTATCTCATTAAGGTCGTAGCTTTTTTGTGCGCTACAGCCGCAAGCAGTAATGAGTAATATAACAATGCTTACTACTGAAATTACTTTTTTTAATATAGAACAATGCATAAAGAATAAGCTCCTTTACATAAACCAAGAAATCATTTCAAGTAACCATTGAGTATTATACCTTTTTTTTAGCAAAAAAGCAAGATTTTTTTAGTTGTCATTTTTAAATTCTTATTTTTTTGACATAAACTGCTATTGTGCTTTTGAATTGTGGGTTTATACCCCGAATTTGCGTTAAATGTTTGAAAAATATCATAGACACCCCGCTTTACAAAAAAATAAGCCAAATTTTTTAAATTTTGTGCAATGGTTACAAATTGTAAAATTTTGTCTAAAAATGTAGATTTACAAATAGTATTTATAGTTATGCACCTAGTTATCCACCGATTTTTAACGGATTTATGCGGCTTAAGGCAACTTTTCAAACCCTCTGTGGAAAATGCGGTGGATAACTTTAATAAAAAAACTATCATTTTTTACACAAAAAAACTATAAAATTAAGAGAAAAATTGTCTTATAATACAAAGTGTATAAAAAAAGTGTATTACATATAAATAAAAGTCTTGACTTTTGCGCGCTAAAGTATTAAACTGAATTATGTTAATTTTTTTTAGATAAAATTTAATTTAGTTAGGAGAAAACTGATTATGGCATTAAAAAATGAATATCTGCTTCGCGTTTATAACAAAACAGCAGATAGAAACCCCGAACAAACCGAATTTCTTCAGGCTGTTATGGAAGTATTTGAATCATTGGAGCCTGTTGTTGAGCAGGACCCCCGCATTGAGCGTTGGGGCATTATGGAGCGTATAGTTGAGCCCGAAAGAATGATTTCATTCCGCGTATCGTGGATTGATGATAACGGCAAGGTTCAGGTTAACCGTGGTTACCGTGTACAGTTTAACTCTGCAATCGGCCCATACAAGGGTGGTTTAAGACTTCATCCTTCGGTTAATGCTTCGGTTGTTAAGTTCCTTGGTTTTGAACAGATCTTTAAAAACAGCCTTACCGGTCTTCCTATGGGTGGCGGTAAGGGTGGTTCAGACTTTGACCCCCGTGGCAGAAGCGACAATGAAATTATGCGTTTTTGCCAAAGCTATATGACCGAGCTTGCTAAGCACATTGGTCCCGATACCGACGTACCTGCAGGTGACATTGGTGTTGGCGCCCGCGAAATTGGTTATCTTTACGGTCAATACAAGCGCGTTAGAAATGAGTTTAACGGCGTTTTAACCGGTAAGGGCCTTTCATTTGGTGGCTCACTTATCCGCCCTGAGGCTACCGGCTTTGGTGCAGTTTATTACACCGAAGAAATGCTTAAGTCATTTGGCGAAAGCATAAAGGGCAAAACCTTTGCTGTTTCGGGCTTTGGTAACGTTGCTTGGGGTACCGTTAAAAAGATTACCCAGCTTGGTGGTAAGGTTGTTACAATTTCCGGTCCTGACGGTTATGTATATGATAAAGACGGCATTAACACCGAAGAAAAGATTAACTTTATGCTTGAAATGCGCAATTCCGGCCACGATATGGTTAAAGATTATGCCGACAAGTTTGGTGCAGACTACTTCCCCGGTGAAAAGCCCTGGGGTGTTAAGGCAGATGTTATTATGCCCTGCGCTACCCAAAACGAGGTTGATTTAGAACAGGCAAAGAAAATTGTTGCCAATGGTGTTAAGTATTATGTTGAGGTTTCAAATATGCCTACCACCAATGAGGCTATGACATACTTTAAAGAAAATAATATTGTCATTGCACCTTCAAAGGCTGTTAACGCAGGCGGCGTTGCTGTTTCCGGTTTGGAGATGAGCCAAAACTCAATGCGTTACACCTGGACCGCTGAAGAGGTTGAAGAAAAGCTTCACCAGATTATGATTAACATTTACAAAAACTCTTGTGAGGCTGCTAAAAAGTACGGTATGGAGGGTGACCTTGTTGCCGGTGCTAACATCTTTGGTTTTGAAAAGGTTGCCGAGGCTATGATAGTTGAAGGCGTTGCATATTAAAAGGCAAAAATTAAAGCCCCGTGGATATTCCACGGGGCTTTTTTCATTTTATAGCCTATTTAATAACTATTGATTCAATTACAGGCTGATTGGCTGCGGGGATGGTGCCGTTATTATCGGCGTCTTTGCAAATTTTATCAATAACCTCCATACCTTCGGTAACATGACCAAAAGCGGCATAGTTGCCGTCTAAATGGGCAGAATCTTCATGCACTATAAAAAACTGTGAAGATGCAGAATTAAATGCCCTTTCAATATCCTGCTGTATTTCAGAAGGTAGGTCTTCAAACCTATAACCCATTGAAAGGTATTGCTCATAGGCAGAACCGCTTCGTGCCATAGATATTACGCCGCGGTCGTGCTTTATGGTATTTTTAACACCGTTGGCCGAAAATTCACCCTTAATGTTTTCATCGCTACCACCGGTACCTGTGCCCTTAGGGTCACCACCCTGCACCATAAAGCCTTTAATAATTCTGTGGAAAGTAAGACCATTATAAAAGCCTTCATTTGAACGCTTTACAAAATTTTCAACAGTTATAGGTGCCACATCAGGCTGAAGCTCAACAGTTACTGTGCCATAATCTTTAATGGTAATTACTGCGATATTGCCATTGCCACCCTCTGACGAAGTGCCGCAGGATGCAAAGCTAAATACCATAACAATAACAAGGGCAAGCGACAAAATAACCTTTAATGCTTTTTTCATGAAAGATTGCCTCCATTTAAAAATCAGCCGCCGCAAAAAGCGACGGCTGAACATTTTTAGTATTAGTTACAAATGGTAACTTCGGTATCTTTATCAAAAAGATGAATGCGAGCGGGCTCAAGAGTAATCTTGATGGTGTCGCCGGGACGAGCAGTGTTTGAAGGATCAACACGAGCGTTGAGTGAATGACCTTCACTGTTCATATAAAGGTAGGTTTCAGCACCCATAAGCTCGGTAACTTCAACATTAGCCTCAACAATTCCTTCGGGGAATTTTGCAAGGTAATCTGCCTCATTATGAACATGCTCAGGACGGATACCGATGATAACTTCCTTATCAACATAAGGTACAAGAGCGTCGTCCTTATTCTTTTCAGCAGGAAGCTTAATTTTATATTTAACACCTGCACGGGTTTTGGTATCTTCAGAGCCGTACTCAACGAAGAAATCTTCACCCTCTTTAACAACCTTACCCTCAACAAAGTTCATTTGAGGTGAACCGATAAAGCCGGCAACGAACATATTGCAGGGCTTATCATAAAGGATTTGAGGTGCGTCGCACTGTTGGATAAGACCATCCTTCATAACTACAATACGGGTACCCATGGTCATAGCTTCGGTCTGGTCGTGGGTAACATAAATAAATGTAGTACCAAGTCTTTGATGGAGTTTTGAAATCTCGGTACGCATCTGTGCGCGAAGCTTAGCATCAAGGTTGGAAAGCGGCTCGTCAAGCAAGAATACCTTAGG
>JAFNZJ010000069.1 GCA_017382915.1 Clostridia bacterium
GTACATTGTTTCAACCACCAAATCAAAGGAAATTTTACGGCTACCCGATAAAAAGTTAGCCAAGCTAAGTGCGTTTATGGCGCGCATAGCGGCAACGGCATTACGCTCAATACAGGGTATTTGAACAAGTCCGCAAACGGGGTCGCAGGTAAGGCCCAAATGGTGTTCAAGGGCAATTTCGGCAGCATATTCAATTTGGTCAATGCCCATACCATACAGCTCAGCCAATGCGGCGGCCGCCATTGAACAGGCAGTGCCAACTTCGGCCTGACAGCCACATTCAGCACCGCTTATGGATGCGTTTGTTCTAACCAAATTGCCTATAAGACCTGCAACGGCCAAAGCCCTTATAATATCATCATCACTAAAGGCGCTTTTTTCCTGCATATATTTAAGCACGGCGGGTAATACCCCGCAGGAGCCACAGGTGGGCGCCGTTACAATTTTGCCGCAGTCGGCATTTTGTTCACTGACGGCAAAGGCATATGCACAAACAATGCGGTTTTCCCTTGTTTGGGGGCTTTCATCAATGTGGCGCTGACTCCACAGGTGCTGTGCCTTGCGCTCCACATTAAGGCCGCCCGGTAAGGTGCCGGTTACTGCCAGTCCGCCTGCAATGGCACCGCACATTGCCTGCCAAACATCACTTAAAAATGACTTAAAGTTTTCATCCTCATGCATAAAAACATAGTCCGAAAGGCGCAGGTTATGTGCTTTGCAATACTCGGCAATTTCGCTAAAGGTTTTTTCGTTATAAAGCTCATCTGCAGTTGCCGATTTTTGACCTAAAATCTCAATTTCACCGCCGCCTACCGACAGCACCCTGCTTTTAAGCACCGATTTTTCACCATCAAAGGCTTCAAAATCAATGGTGTTGGGGTGGGGCAGGTCGGTCTCTGTGGTGTTAAAGATAATTTTGGTGTTTTTGCCGTTTAAAACATTGGCTATGGCACGGTCAGTACCGTGGCCTTTACCTGTTTTGGCAAGTGAGCCGTAAAGCGTAACTACAATTTTTTCGGCGGTATCGGGCAGATTTTTTAAAAAGTCCTCCGCCGCAAATGCGGGACCCATGGTGTGTGAACTTGATGGTCCAATACCTATTTTATATAAACTACGAACAGACTGCATTTTAAAACCTTCTTTTACAGTAATTCTTTTCTAAGCTCACTGTCAGATTTTTGACTTAAATATGCAGGGGGAATATCAAGTACGGTTTTACAACCGCTGACACCCTCACTATTCAGGCGGTAGGCTGCCCTGGCATAGGCAACCAAAACCGATGCAGTAAATTCGGGGTTTGAATCCAGCTTAAGGCTATATTCAATAATGTGATTATGTTCCTTATTAAAGCCGGTTTTACCACTGCGAATAACAAAACCGCCGTGGGGTATGCCACTGTGGTTTTTTTCAAGCTCCTCTTTAGTAATAAAGTGAACGGTGGTGTCATAATCGGCAAAATAGTTGGGCATGGTTTTTATTTCTTGCTCAATCCTTGCCTTATCTGCACCCTCTTCGGCCACTACAAAGCACTCTCTTATAAGCTTTTGGCGGGTGGTGAGTTCAGGCTCGGCTCCACTGCGTACTGCTTCAAGCGCCGATTCGGTGGGGATGGTGTACTGCTTGCCGTCCAAAACGCCCTCAACGCGGCGAATGGCATCTGAATGGCCTTGGCTTACGCCCTTGCCCCAGAAGGTGTAGTCCTTACCTTCACTTAACACTGCTGATGCATAAAGTCGGTTTAGTGAAAACATACCGGGGTCCCAGCCAACCGAAATAATACCAACCTTGCCCGATTTTTGGGCTTCATTGTTAACATTTTCAAAATGCAGGGGGATTTTAGCATGGGTATCATAACTGTCAATAACATTAAAAAGCTTAACCATTTCGGGTGTTTGGCTTGGCAGGTCGGTGGCAGAGCCGCCACAAAGAATAAGCACATCAATTTCATCCACCATATCCTCTGCCTTAACAATATTTAGTACAGGTACACCCTCGGTTTGAATTTTAAGTGTAGCGGGGTTGCGACGGGTAAAAACAGCCGCCAAGGTCATATCACTGTTTTGGCGGATTGCCGCCTCAACACCTTTACCTAAATTGCCGTAACCAAAAATACCAACACGAATAGACATTTATAATCTCTTCTTTCAACAATAAATTACTAGTACTAGTTTAACACAAAACTATTATTTGTTCAATAGTAAGAAAAAATAAAAGGTTGCCAAGCGGCAACCTTTTGGTGTTTAAAAATTATTCTTCTTCGTTGGTTTCGTTTAAACCGTACTTACCAAAGATATCCATATCAACATCACTGCCATAGTTACCGGTGTACATGATGTTGGTTTTTGCCATAGCTTCTACAAAAAGCTCAGGTGCTACATATTTTTTCATAATGTTCATTTCCTTAAAGTTCTACGCGCCAGCCAAATGGGTCATCGATTTTGCCCCATTGGATGCCTGTGATTGTGTCATAAATCTTTTGGCTGAGCTTACCGATTGAGCCATCGTTAATGGTCATAACCTCATCCATATAACGAAGCTTGCCAACAGGTGAAATAACCGCTGCGGTACCGGTGCCAAAAACCTCTTCAAGCTTGCCACTGTGCTGTGCCTCAAGCAGCTCCTCAACCGAGATTTTACGCTCCTCCACAGTAATGCCCCAAGATTTAACCAGGTTTATTACCGAATCGCGGGTAACACCGGGCAGAATACTGCCGTTAATTGCAGGGGTTATTACCTTGCCATCTATTTTAAAGAAGATGTTCATTGCGCCAACTTCTTCAATATACTTTCTTTCAACACCGTCAAGCCAAAGTACCTGTGAAAAGCCTTCGTCGTGGGCCTTTACCTGTGCAATAAGACTTGAAGCATAGTTACCGCCGGTTTTAGCAAAACCGGTGCCGCCCTTAACGGCCCTTACATATTCATCTTCAATCCAAATACCAACGGGGGCTAAGCCACTTTCATAATATGCACCGCTGGGGGATAAGATAACCATAAATAAATATGTTTTTGAAGGTGCTACGCCTAAAAAATCATCAGTAGCAATAACAAATGGGCGGATATAAAGTGAAGTGCCTTCGTCCTCAGGAATCCAGTCTTTTTCAACCTTAACCAGTTCACTTACTGCCTGAACAAAATCCTCAACAGGGATGTTGGGTATGCAAAGGCGGTCGTTGGAGCGGTTTGCACGCTTTGCGTTCATATCGGGGCGGAAAAGAAAAACCTTACCGTCTGCACCCTTATATGCCTTAAGACCTTCAAACATTTCTTGACCGTAGTGGAAAACCATTGCGGCGGGTGAAAGCTCAATATTATGGTAGGGCTCAATAACGGGGTCGTGCCAACCCTTGCCCTCGGTGTATTTCATTGTAAACATATAGTCGGTAAAAATTTTACCAAAACCAAGGGGCTGACCCTTAGCAGGCTTTTGCTTTAACTGCTTTGCCTTAATAAATTTGATATCAAGCATTTTATCATCTCCTACGTGTTGCAAAATATCAAAACAATATTAATCCACAATAGAAAATTATATACCATTAGTAATTAAAAGTCAATATAAAAATGTCTGGAAAATCAATTTATTGTGCTAATCTGAGCCAACTGCTTATTTACGCGATCAAGGCTGTTTAGGATGGCGTTTTTGTTAGCATCAATAATATTCGCAACATTGGCGGGTGTTGCGGCAACAATCTTATTAGTTATATATGAATAGTTATCGGCTTTAATATAGTCTGTTACGCCTTGGCCATACATTACTGATTTTTTGGCAGTTTTTGATGATATTAAATCAAAAACGGTGCTAAATTGGGTGTTACAAAAAACATCGCTTTGATTATAATTTGTTCCGTCTAAAAAGTAACGTAAAAAGTATGCTGCGCCTTCAGGATTGGGAGCATGTTTTGCAGTGCCCCAAAGTTTATTGCGGGTTGGGGTGTAAGCGGTTTGATTTTTAGGACCTGCTACCGGAACGGCTTGTAAGTTTGCATAACCGCCCCTCGTGTTATCAAACCAACCGCTATCTTTGCGAAGGCCATAAGCATTAGCGGTAAACAAACCAACTTTACCTTGGTTAAAAAGGTTGGTATCCCAACAGGTGAAAGAAGAACTGGCGTTAAGTTTAGCCATTTCTTGCCATGCTTTAACAAGGTTGCTACTTTCTTGAACGGAATTTATATTACTGGTAAACTGGCTACCGTTATAACTAACAAAATCTTCGCCTGCTGAGTGCATAAAGGCATCAGTGCTTTGAATAGAAAGACCGGTATAACCTTTACCTGCATTTTTAACTTTGGCAATGATTTCTGCCTGAGTATCCCAGTTCCATTTACCTTCGGTGTAAAGTTGGTAAGGCATAGTGGTTATACCGCATTCTCTAAGAACTGATGGATTGTAATATGTTACATAGCTTTGGTCATCGCAGTTTATTGACCAAGGCATAGCAACACCAAAATAATTTCCGTTAATTTTCATAGCGTCCATGGAGTTTTTATTCCAACATGGGTCATCTAGTTTAAAGATAGTTTTATCAAGGGGCTTTAGTGATTTAGCGGCAATGCCTGAAAAGGTTGTAGTGTTAAACATAACCACATCAGGCGGTGTTTGATTTGATATTAATGAAACTAGTTTTGTGTTGTATTCGGCATCGGTAGTAATGGTTGTTTTAATTTTAACCCCGGTTAGAGCGGTGTAAGCGTCTATAACCTGTTGTTCAAGAGGTGAATAGTTGCGCCACATAAGAACATGCACTTCATTTTTATTAGGAAGTGATGAATATATGTCGTTTGAAAATACGGTTGATACATTACCACTATTTGAGTTATTGCCACCGCTATTTGAGTTTTTAACGCCTAGTTCAACATCCCAGCCCGCAACATATTGAGCAAGGTAAGCGACATCGTCTATAGTTATTGCTCCGTCAGCATTTACATCCCCTACCGAAAGATTAGAAACGGCAAGGGCGCTTAATGATGCAAGAGTCATAGTAATAGCTAAACCAATGGATAAAATAACGGTTAAAATTTTGTTTTTCAAATCAAATCTCACCTTTCCAAACAGCAAATCATATACTGTTTAACCTATATTATAATTTTAATACAATGCGCTTTCAAAGTCAATGAAAAATACAAGTTAATTATAATTATTTAAAAACTGTATAAACCTTTCAAAATCGCCCAAAATATTAACGGCAAACTTTTATGGAAGGAATGTATAAAATGAGTAGAGGTTCATTTTTAAGTAGATTTTTAAACGGCAAGGGCTTTTATGTTGCCCTTGGAATTTGTATGATAGCCATTGGCATTTCGGCATGGAGCGCAATGTCCTCCCTTTCGGATGAAAGTACACAAATTGCAAGCAGAGAGCCTAGTGTAAGTATGACCGAAACGGTGTCAGAAGCGCCTGCAAATAAACCCCAAAGTGATGTAGAGGATACCAGAAGTGAGCAAAAAGAAAAGCCCGTGGAGGTTTCTTCAAAACAGACCGTATCGACCCCGCAAAAGCCGGTGGCAAAATTCTTTACCTACCCGGTGGTGGGCGAAATAATTAAAAAATTCAGCAGCAGCGAACTTCAGTATTCGGTAACCTATAACGATATGCGCCTACACCCCGGCATTGATATTAAATCAAAGGGTGGTACCGCCGTAAAATCAGCGGGCGATGGCACAGTTCTTTCGGTAGAAAATGACCAAAATCTGGGCTATACCGTTAAAATTGACCACGGCAACGGCGTTACAGGTGTTTACGCAGGTCTTACCAAGGCGGTGGCGGTTAAAAAGGGCGACACCGTTAAATCGGGCACCACCTTGGGTCCGCTTGGCACCGTTACAAATGAATGCCTTGATGCACCCCACCTGCATTTGGAGTTTTTAAAAGACGGAAAGCAAATTGACCCGTTGACCCTGCTTAGTGAATAGATATTGGCGGCTTTGATTTTTTCAAAGTCGCTTAATTTTTTACATTTTTTGGGTTGCTTATTAAAAAAATATTGTAAAAGCCTACAAACTGTTTTTTGATATAGATTTTTTTGCGTAAAAATATTGCAATGAATAAAATTTTGATATATAATATAGCCAAAGCATTTAAACTTGAACCAGCCTTAAATGGCGGTTTTAAGGTATCTTTTGGCTCTTTGTCGCACATAAGCGACAGCTTTATATGCTCCGCATCACCAAAATCCACTCATAAAACCGCACCTTTAAGGTCGGAGAATTTTGTAACAAAAGTATTTTTTGATGAGCGAGGCAAAAACGCAGTAAATCCTAACGGACTTACGAGTATTTTAACGAAGTCACAGCAGGAAATACTTGTTCCGAAATCTGATTCAAGTTTAAATGCTTTGGCTATAGTCGTAAAAGTGTTTTAAAAAACAGAAAGGCATTTTTAAATGATTTGTAATACTATTTTAGACGCAATGGGTAACACTCCTATTATAAGGCTTAATAATATGGTTACCCCCGATATGGCCGAAATTTTGGTTAAATTTGAAGGCCTTAATGTTGGTGGATCAATCAAAACACGCACCGCATTTAATATGATTACCGATGCAGAGCAAAAAGGTCTTATAGGTAAAGATACCATTATTGTGGAGCCGACCAGTGGTAATCAGGGTATAGGTCTTGCCTTGGTTGGTGCGGTAAAGGGCTATAAAACCAAAATAATTATGCCCGATTCGGTAAGTGAGGAACGCCGAAAGCTGGTCCAGCATTACGGTGCCGAGGTTATTTTGGTGCACGATGCAGGTAATATTGGCGCCTGTATTGAGGAATGCTTGGAGCTTGCCCTTAAAATGAAAAATGAGGACAAAAATGTTTTTGTTCCCCAACAGTTTGAAAATCCCGCAAACCCCGCCATTCAGCGCAGTCAAACTGCTAAAGAAATTTTAAAGCAGGTTGACGGTCCTATTGACGGCTTTTGCTCCGGAATAGGCACAGGCGGTACCATTACAGGTATAGGTGAAGTGCTTAAGTCAAATAATCCCAATATGACCATTTGGGCGGTGGAGCCTGAAAATGCCGCTATTCTTTCGGGCGGTTCAATCGGCACACATAATCAAATGGGTATTGGTGATGGCATTATTCCCGTAATACTTAACCAAAGCATAATTGATGACCTTTGCGTTATTAAGGATGATGAGGCTATAACCGCATCTAAAGACCTTGCCGCTAAAGAGGGTATTATGTGCGGTATAAGCAGTGGCACCAATGTTGCCGCTGCCATAAAGCTTGCTAAAAAGCTTGGTAAGGGTAAAAGGGTAGTAACCGTTTTACCCGACACAGCAGAAAGATATTTTTCTACCCCATTATTTGAGTAGGTCGCTTTTGATTTACAAATAATTTTGCGGTAAAATATATATTAAGTATTTTAATTTTAAAGGGGTTATATTTATGGAAACAAAAGAGCGCAGAGTGGGTACAATATCTCGCGGTATTCGTTGCCCCATCATCCGCCAGGGTGATAACCTTGCCGAAATTGTTACAAACAGCGTGCTTGAAGCAGCCGAGATTGAGGGCTTTGAACTTCGCAATAAGGATGTTATAGCTCTTACCGAATCAATCGTTGCAAGGGCACAGGGCAACTATGCCAGTGTTGATGCCATTGCAGCCGATGTTAAGGCTAAGCTTGGCGGCGGAACTATTGGTGTTATTTTCCCTATACTTTCACGCAATCGCTTTGCAATTTGCCTTAAGGGTATAGCAAAGGGTGCTAAAAAAATTGTTTTAATGCTTAGCTACCCGTCTGATGAGGTTGGTAATTCACTTGCCACCTATGACCTTATTGATGAGGCAGGCATTAACCCCTATTCAGATGTTTTAAGCTTAGAAAAATACCGTGAAATTTTCGGCGTTCAAAAGCTGGAATTTACCGGTGTTGACTATGTTGAATATTACGGTAACCTTATTAAGGAGCAGGGCTGTGATGTTGAAATTATTTTTGCCAACCAGGCAAAGGCAATTTTAGATTATACCGACTGCGTTCTTACCTGTGATATTCATACCCGCGCACGCACCAAGCGTTTGCTAAAAGCGGCAGGCGCCAAGGTTGTTTGCGGTTTGGATGATATTTTAAACGCCCCCGTTGACGGCAGTGGTTGTAATGAAAAATACGGCCTTTTAGGCTCAAACAAATCTACCGAGGATACCATTAAGCTATTCCCCCGTGAGTGTCAGGATTTGGTTGAGGATATTAAGGCAAGAGTTTTAAAGGCAACCGGCAAGGATGTTGAGGTTATGGTTTACGGCGACGGTGCCTTTAAAGACCCCAAAGGCAAAATTTGGGAGCTGGCTGACCCCGTTGTTTCGCCCGCATTTACCGCAGGTTTAGTTGGTACCCCCAATGAGCTTAAGCTTAAATATCTTGCCGACAATGATTTTAAAGACCTTTCGGGTGATGAACTTAAAAAGGCTATCTCTGAAAGCATTAAAGCAAAGGACGGCAGCTTGGTGGGCAATATGGCGGCACAGGGCACCACCCCCCGTCAGCTTACCGACCTTATCGGCTCGCTTTGTGACCTTACCTCTGGCTCGGGCGATAAGGGCACCCCTGTTGTATTCATTCAGGGATATTTTGATAACTACACTAACTAATTTAAAACCAAAAGGGGCAAGTATATTCTTGCCCCTTTAGATAATAAAACGGAGGATAATGATTATGCAGTCAAATGTTAGACCCGAAAATATGCAGCGCATTACAAATGCCCAGCTTGCAAATGAATTTATTGAACAGCAGATTAAAGAAATCCGCGCACAGGTTGGCGATAAAAAGGTTTTACTCGCCCTGTCAGGCGGTGTTGATTCATCGGTTGTTGCCGCCCTTTTAATTAAGGCTATCGGCAAACAGCTTATTTCGGTTCATGTTAATCACGGACTTATGCGCAAGGATGAATCTGAAAACGTTGTTAAGGTTTTTAAGGACCAGCTTGACGCAAACCTTATATATGTTGACGCTACCGACAGATTTTTAAACCTGCTTGCAGGTGTTGCTGACCCCGAATCAAAGCGCAAAATAATTGGTAAAGAATTTATTGAAGTTTTTGCCGATGAGGCAAGAAAGCTTGAAGGTGTATCCTTCTTGGCACAGGGTACCATTTACCCCGACATTTTAGAAAGCTTTAAACAGGCCGAGGGCAAAAAAGCCGTTAAATCTCATCACAATGTTGGCGGTTTGCCCGAAGATTTACAGTTTGAACTTGTGGAGCCTATTAAGCTTCTTTTCAAGGATGAGGTGCGTGTTGTTGGTGAGGCACTTGGTCTGCCACATGGTATGGTTTACCGTCAGCCCTTCCCAGGCCCCGGTCTTGGTGTTCGTTGCCTTGGCGCAATCACCAGGGACAGGCTTAATGCCCTTCGTGAGGCCGATGCAATTCTGCGTGAAGAGTTTGATAAAAACGGGCTTGCCGAAAAGGTTTGGCAGTACTTTGTTGTCGTGCCGGATATTAAAAGCGTAGGCGTAAAGGATGAAAGCCGTTATGAGGGCTGGCCCGCAATTATCCGCGCCGTTAATACCACCGACGCAATGAGCGCCACCATTGAAGAAATTCCTTATTCATTACTGCACCACATAACATATAGAATTACCCATGAGGTGGAGGGTATCAACCGCGTGTTATTAGACCTCACACCCAAGCCTATCGGCACTATTGAGTGGGAATAATATCTAATGGCTTTTGAGTAGCTTGGAATCATTTGATTCCAAGCTACTTTTTAAGTTTTTAGATAAAATTAGGTTGTGTGATTATGGCACTTTGATTAAAAAAACTATATGTTTCGCGGATGTACAGCGTTTGCCAAAGCGCAACGGAGATTGTAAACCGTGACCTGATTTACAATTAGAAACACGAAGCCGGGCAAAGGATATCTTTGCTCGGCTTTTTTCTTGTTTGTTGAAAACAATGTAAATTTATGATATAATGCCATTAGTTCATTATAGAAAGCAGGTGGCGAAGTGCTTAAAATCGCTATATGTGACGATGAAAAAGAGTTTTGTGATTCGGCTGAGCGTATGCTGAAACTTTATATGGAAGAGAAAGGCGTGCCGTTTCAGGCGGACACTTTCGGTGTTCCCTCAGACCTTGCTGATATGACCGAGAAAGGCACTATATACGACATTTATCTGCTGGATATCTATATGCCAGGTGTTACGGGTATGAGTATCGCCACGGAGCTTCGTAACCGTGATATAAAAAGCCCTATAATTTTTCTTACCTCCTCCACCGATCACGCTCTGGAAGCCTTCGGTGTGGATGCTACCCACTATCTGCTTAAGCCCTATACAAAAGATAGTTTTTATGTGGGTATGGATAAAGCGATGCAGAGCATTGCTTCCCACAAGAACGATAGCGTGATTTTGAAAGTAGATAATGATTACCGGA
>JAFNZJ010000011.1 GCA_017382915.1 Clostridia bacterium
GAAAAAAGAGAGAAGACCAAACTTCTCTCAATTCTCTTGCCCGCAATGCTCGTACCTTTCGGAAACTGTCCTTAAGTGTACGACGCATTCATCGTGTCTTTCTTTTTGGTCCGAGTGACTGGAGTCGAACCAGCGGCCTCTTGAACCCCATTCAAGCGCTCTACCAAACTGAGCCACACCCGGATAAATACTTATATGGTGAAAAATCACCGAAAGATATGTTACCACATATCAAGGCAAAAATCAAGCCTTTTTTACAAATAATTTTAATAATTAAAAAATAAATCAGCCGCCTTAAACTAAAGACGGCTGATATAACCGTAATTATAAAAATTATTCAACAAAACCTGACTGAACCAACTCAACAAGCTGGTCAACAGCGTCTTTCTCATCGCCGCCGTCAGCGCTGATGCGAATTGAGGTACCGCCAATGATACCTAAAGAAAGAACACCCAAAAGGCTTTTTGCGTTTACGCGGCGCTCATCCTTTTCAACCCAAATGGAAGACTTAAATTCATTAGCCTTTTGAATAAAAAAGGTTGCGGGGCGTGCACGAAGACCGCCTTGGTTCTGAACAACTACATCCTTAACATACATGACAAAAACCTCAACTTTCAAACTAAGTCACGAATTATACTAATACTATTATACCCACTTGGTATTAATATAATTATAACCACAATATATCGTATAGTCAACTAAATTTCGGCACAATTTTTCAACTTCTAACATTTTGATAAACAAAAAAGATTTTAAATATTTTTGTTTGTGTAAAATTGCTAAAAAGTTTTAAATATTTTAAAAACCTAGTGATAATATGTTGCTATTTTATAATATGCAAGCATTATGCTTTGGTTGTTAACAAGTTTATTTTGAAAGTTTTTTAATAAACTCTTTATCCTTTTTATCAAGGTTTGCCGTTTCTAACATTTCGGGGCGCTTTTTAAAGGTGGTTTCAAGCGATTTTTCTCTGCGCCATTTTTCAATATTAAGGTGATGCCCTGAAAGCAAAACCTCCGGCACCTGCATACCCTCCCACTCGGCGGGGCGGGTATACTGCGGATATTCTAACAAACCGTTAAAATGGCTTTCATCTTCAAAGCATATATCATCGGATAAAACACCGGGCAAAAGCCTGCAAACGGCATCTGCAACGGCAACTGCGGCAATTTCACCGCCTGTAAGAACAAAGTCGCCAAGCGATATTTCTTCATCCACACATTTTTCTAAAACGCGTTCATCAACGCCCTCATAATGACCGCAAAGCAGCACTATTCTGTCAAGCTTTGAAAGCTCTATTGCCTTTTTTTGGTCAAAGGTTTTGCCCTTTGGCGAAAGGTAAATAACCCTTGGCTTTTGGGCATCTTCCCCTATTACTGCCTTAATACAGTCGTTAATGGGCTGGGCAGACATTATCATACCCATACCGCCACCATAGGGTGCGTCATCAACGCGGTTATGCTTATCAAGGGTGTAATCCCTAATATTGTGGCAGGCAATTTGCACCTTATTTTCTTTTCGGGCGCGACCTATTATGCTATCCCCTAAAAAGCCCTCACACATTTCGGGGAATAGGGTTAAAATATCAATTTTCATATTCTACTCCTCAAAAATGCCTTTAAGCGGGCGAATAACTACTTTATTTTCATCAACATTAACATCAATTACAACATCATCAATAACGGGAATTAAATATTCATTATCGCCGTTTTTAATGTGCCAAACATCATTAGCGCCCGTTTTTGAAACATCTGAAACCGCGCCAAGTAATTTATTTGTATCGGCATCAAAAACATCGCAACCTATTAAATCACAGATAAGGTACTGGTCTTTTTCAAGCTTAAAGGCACTGCGTTCAACAAAAAGCACCTTATTTCTAAGGGCCTCTGCCTTTTCCATAGTATCAACCAAATCAAGCTCCATAATAACAATATTGCCGTGGGGCTTTGCTGATTTTACTTTAACGGGGTTAAAGGCTTCTGCCTGCTTTAAAAAAAGCTTTTTAAAGCCGCATAAAAATTCGGGCGTGTCGCACCAAGGCTGAACGCGAAGTCCCCCGCGAACGCCGTGTGTACCAACAATTTTACCACTTTCAATAAAATCTTTTTTCATTACCCTTCACCCTTTAAAAATAGTTGCGGTGGAAAATCCTTTTTACCCTAAATAAGTTTAAGATAAAAAGGATTTTCCGCCGCCATTTAAAACCAATTTGCTTTAAATGTACGACGGAAAATTTTTTAAGAAATTAGTCGATCTCTACTGCAACTTTTTGACCGTTTCTGTTGGCTGCTGCACGCATAACTGTGCGAATAGCCTTAGCAATACGGCCCTGCTTGCCGATAACGCGACCCATATCATCCTCAGCTACATGAAGGTGATAAACAACAACGCCTTCTTCATTAGCTTCATCTACTGTTGCTGTAACCGCGTCGGGATTTTCTACCAAACCGGCTGCTATTGCAATTAAAAGTTCTGTCATAAAAAATTCTCCTTGAAAATGCTAAAAAAACTTAAAGAATACCATCTTTCTTAAGCAATGCCTTAACGGTATCGGTAGGTTGTGCACCGTTGCCAATCCAAGCCTTTGCTTTTTCACCGTCAATCTTAACTACTGCGGGTTCCTTAGTAGGGTCATAGTAGCCGATTTCCTCAATAAATCTACCGTTACGGGGAGAACGAGAATCAGCAACAACTACACGATAAAAAGGAGCCTTCTTAGCGCCCATACGACGAAGTCTGATTTTAACTGCCATTTTAATTACACCTCCACAAATTATACTGTATATATTCAAAGAACATTCCTTTTGGAATACTTCTGTGAACTGATTATAGGCCAAAACCGGGCGGAAGTCCCATGCCCCTGCCAAAGCGGCGCTTACCGCTTTTTGAATTCATTTGCTTAAACATTTTTTTCATTTGCTCATACTGCCCAAGCAGGCGGTTAACATCCTCCACCTTGGTGCCGGAGCCTGCCGCAATTCTGCGTTTGCGCGATGCGTTTATTATGTCGGGTTTAGCGCGCTCCTTTTTGGTCATTGATTTAATAATGGCCTCAATTCTGAGCATTTGCCTATCGTCAATATCAACATCGCGGAGCTTTTGCTCCATACCGGGCAGCATTGACATAATGCTTTTAAGTGAGCCCATTTTTTTAATGCTTTCAAACTGCTGTAAAAGGTCATTCATATCAAACTTGTTTTCGGCCAGACGCTTTGCAGTTTCTTCAGCCTGTTTTTCATCAAGTTCATTTTCGGCCTTTTCAATAAGGGAGAGCATATCACCCATACCAAGTATTCTTGATGCCATGCGGTCGGGGTGAAACTCATCTAAATCGTCAAGCTTTTCACCAACACCGGCATAGATAATTGGCTTACCTGTTACGGCGCGTACCGAAAGTGCCGCACCGCCGCGGGTATCACCATCAAGCTTGGTTAAAATAACACCATCAATTTCAAGCAGGTCGTTAAAGGCCTTTGCCACATTAACGGCATCCTGACCTATCATTGAGTCAATAACAAGTAAAATATTATTAACCTCAACCGCTTTGGTAATGCGCTTAAGCTCACCCATAAGGTCATCATCAATATGAAGGCGACCTGCGGTATCTAAAATAACATAGTCGTGACCATAATCTCTGGCATATTTAATGGCCTTTACTGCGATTTTTTCAGGCTTTTCGGTACCCATTTCAAAAACGGGAACATCGGCCGCGGCGCCAACCACCTTTAACTGTTCAATGGCGGCAGGGCGGTAAATATCAAGTGCTACAAGCATTGGGCGGTGCCCCTCTGCCTTAAGCTTTTTGGCAAGCTTTGCGCTGTGGGTGGTTTTACCTGAACCCTGAAGACCGCACATTAAAACTACGGTTGGTATGCGGGATGCCGTTTTAAGTCTGGTATGCTCACCGCCCATTAAAGCGGTAAGTTCATCACGCACTATTTTAATAACCATTTGTGCGGGGGTAAGGCTTTCCATAACCTTTTCGCCAACGCATTTTTCGGCTAATGTGTTTGAAAAATCTTTAGCAACCTTATAGTTTACATCGGCCTCTAAAAGGGCAAGGCGTACCTCACGCATTGCGGACTTTACATCCGATTCGGTAAGTTTACCCTTTGAGCGAAGTTTTTTAAACGCAGCAGCCAATTTATCTGAAAGATTTTCAAATGCCATATTTTAAACTTCACTCCCCTACAAATACAGTTTTTTCTAAATCTGAAACAAGGCTTTTGGCCTTTTTAATATCATTATTATCTAATGCGTTTTTAAGTGCATCAATAAGCTTTGTTTGCTCTAGGTTGCGGTTATAAATGCCCAGCGTTTGTTCGGCCTTTAAAAGCTCCTTTTCGGCGCGTTTTATAACATCCATTGCCCCCTGACGGGAGCCACCTTCATTTTCGGCTATTTCTGAAAGTGAAAGGTCATCAAAATAATACAGTTCAAGCAGGTGTGACTGTTTTGCGGTAAGTAATGGGCCGTAAAGCTCTAACAAATCGCATATTAAAAGATTTTTTGACACAAAATCACCGCCGAAATATTATTTTGCACCTTTAAACCTTAGTGATTATACCACACTATATGTATGGTGTCAAGTTTTTTTCTTGACAGATGATAACTTTTTTTGTTTTTATTAAAATAATGTTGAAAAACAAGTGTTTTAACCTTATAATGGTTATATACTACTTATAATTTAATCCAAAGAGGTTACTATATGAAAATTATAAAACTACTGTGCTTAATAATATGCACCGCTTTATGCTTAACGCTTTTTAGCGGATGCAGTTCAAATGACAGTTACATTATATATTTTGAGCTTGACAGTGCGCCCAAGACGCTTGACCCACAGCTGGTAAGCACCGCATCGGAAGAAATTTTAACCCGCAATTTATTTGAGGGGCTTATGCGGCAGAATGAAAATGGTGAAATTGTAAAGGGTGCCGCCAAAGATTATTCGGTATCAAATGACGGTAAAACCTACACCTTTACCTTAAGAGATGGCATTAAATGGTCAGACGGCGCCGACCTTAAAGCAAAGGATTTTGTCTTTGGCTTTGAGCGTGCGGTAGACCCAAAAAATAAAGCCCCTTATGTGGCATCACTTTACGGAATAGTTGGTGCCAAGGATATTGCAACAAGTAAAAAAAGCGGCGGACTTGGTGTTACGGCATCAAGCGACAATACACTAACCATTAAGCTTATAAAACCCGACCCAACATTTTTAAAACTGCTTACCACCGCAATTTGTATGCCCTGCCGCAAGGATGTTTATGAAAAGGCTAAAGGTCAGTACGGAATAACTGCCGATAACATTGTTTCAAACGGCTCATACCGTATACGATTTTGGGATAAGGAAAGCAAATTTTCGCTTAGAATAAATAAAAACGAAGAATATCAAGGTGATTTTTCATCTGAAGCTACTGCCGTTATTTTTAATGTTGGAGAGATAGATGGCCGTGCAATCAGGGTTGATGAAGGCAATGTGGATATGGGCTTTGTAAACCTTAATGAGGTAAGCGATAAAAGCAACCTTATAACCTTTGAAAAAAGCTGTTACGGTCTGCTGATAAACAAAAGCGGTGATTTTGGCGCACTTCAGTTTAGAAAGGCCTTTGCAAAATCAATTCACCGCAAGCGCCTTAAAAACGAGCTTGGTAAATCATTAACCGAGGCCACCACCCTAGTGCCAAACACCATTTTACTGGATGGCAAGCCGCTTTCAAGTCAAATGGCAATTGCCCCCTTACCCGAATATAACCCAACCGCGGCACACAACCATTATATTGAGGGTGCAAAGGATAATAAAAATCTGCCAAAGGCCATTGAACTTATATACTTTGGTGATGATGATATTAAAAATTTAGCGGCACTTATAGCCGAAAATTTGCAACA
>JAFNZJ010000070.1 GCA_017382915.1 Clostridia bacterium
ATAGTAAAATAGTAGAAAAATTTAAGAAATAGCGGGTTTTTTTGTAACATTGATAAATTTTTATCATTCTTTTTAATAGGTTTAAATTAAACTGCGGTTTTACCCGTCAAAGCAATTGGGTGATAAGGGGAGCTTTTGGGGTAAAATAGGCTAATTTAAATCAAAACGACCAAAATTCAAGGTTGACAAACCATATTAAAAAAGTTATTATATATAATGTATGATTGGTTTTATATACATTGCCGTCATAATAATATGCCTTAAGGCAAAAAAGAATAGGAGTTATTTTATAATGGAAGACCCCGATCCTGCCAATGTGATTTTAAAGCTTTTGCTTTTATTGGCACTTATTTTAGTCAACGCGTTTTTTGCAATGAGCGAAATTGCAATAATTTCACTTAATGACACCAAAATCAAAAAGATGGCTGAGGATGGCAATAAACGCGCCATTAAGGTTTTAAAGCTTACTGAAAACCCCTCAAACTTTTTATCAACCATTCAGCTTGGTGTAACCCTTGCAGGCTTTTTAACATCTGCATCGGCGGCTGAAAGCTTTGCTGAACCGCTTACCAAGGTTTTAGCAGGTTGGTTTGGTATTGCCCAAAACAGTAGTATATACGGTGTAATGGGCGGTGTGGCTATGGTGCTGGTAACTATAGCTATTTCATATTTTTCACTTGTTTTGGGTGAACTTGCACCCAAACGCATTGCAATGCAAAAATGTGAGCAAATTTCCTTTAAGGTTGTTGGTGTGCTTCTTTTCATAAGGGCTTTAACCCGTCCCTTTATTAAGGTGCTTTCGGTTTCAACCAATTTGGTAGTTCGTATGCTTGGCTTTGACCCCAATGCCAGTGAAGAGGTTGTTACTGAAGAAGAAATCCGTATGCTGGTTGATGCCGGTGAGGAAAAGGGCGTAATTGAAGAAAGCCAAAAAGAAATGATAAACAACATCTTTGATTTTGACGATGTTCCGGTTAGCGATGTTATGACACACCGCACCGAAATTGAAGCGGTTGAAATCACCGACAAAATTGAGGATGTGGTAAAGCTTAGCTGTGAAAACGGTTATTCCCGTATTCCCGTATATGAGGATGAGCTTGATAACATACGCGGTATAATTTATGTTAAGGATTTGCTGCCCTATGTTGGCAAGGCAATTCCCAGCGGCAAAAAGCTTTCAAAACTAATGCGTGAGGCAGAGTTTGTGCCCGAATCAAAGCGCTGCGGCGACCTCTTTACCGAAATGACCGAAAAGCGTGTTCAAATGATGTTTGTATCGGATGAATATGGCGCAGTTTCAGGTCTTGTTACCATTGAGGACCTTTTGGAATCAATAGTAGGTAATATTCAGGACGAATATGATGATGAAGAGGAAGATATAGTTCAACTTGATGATAAAACCTTCAATTTTGACGGTACCACCGATATTGAAGAGGTTGAAGAAACTCTGGATATTGACATCCCTGAGGGTGAGTATGATACCCTTGGCGGACTTATAATGTCTGAACTTGGTCGTATGCCCGAAGCAAATGATGAAATTATTTGTGATGGCTACAGGTTTATAGTTGAGGAGATGGATGAACGCCGTATTGACCGCGTAAGGACAGAAAAGCTCCCCGATGATGAAACCGAGGAAAATAAGTAAAAATAGTTATTGCAAGAGGTTGTGCCAAGCAACCTCTTGTTTTGTAAGGAAGTAATTTATGCTTAAAATAGGCAATATTGAATTTAATGGTTTTGCCGCCCTTGCCCCAATGGCGGGCGTAGCCGATAGGGCAATGCGTGAGCTTTGTATAGCGCACGGTGCCGCCTTTTCGGTTGGTGAGCTTACCAGCTCAAAGGGCGTAAGTATGGGGGATAAAAAGTCCAAAACCCTGCTTGCGTGTAATGATGCAGAACGCCCTATGGCATCACAGCTTTTTGGCGGCGACCCAAAAACCATGGCAGAAGCCGCAAAGGCGGCCGAGCAGTTTGACCCCAATTTTATTGATATAAATATGGGCTGCCCCGCACCTAAGGTTATAAGCTCAGGCGGTGGTTCTGCAATACTTAAAAATCCCGACCTTGCGGGTGAGATTGTCTATGCCGTTAAAAATGCTGTTAGCCTACCCGTTACCGTTAAAATTCGTTCAGGATGGGATGAAAACAGCATCAATGCAGTTTCGGTTGCAAAAATTGTCCAGCAGGCGGGGGCAGATGCCATTACCGTCCACGGCAGAACAAGGGCGCAGATGTATGCGCCATCGGCCGACTGGGGCATAATTAAGGCGGTTAAGGATGCCGTTCATATACCCGTAATAGGTAACGGCGACATAGTAACTGCCGCAGATGCCGCAAAAATGTATGAACAAACAGGCTGTGATATGGTAATGGTAGGTAGGGCGGCAATGGGCAGACCTTGGATATTTAGCCAAATAAATGCTCTGCTATCAAGTGAACAAATTTTACCCGACCCTCCGCTTTCACAAAAAATGCTTATAATGATTCGCCAAATTGAGCTTATGAATAAATATAAAGACCCGCATAACGCTATGCTTGAGGCAAGAAAGCATACCGCTTGGTATATGCACGGACTTCGCGGCGCAGCAAACCTTAGAAAAATGTGCGCCACAATAAACACTATGGATGATGTTATAAATTTGGTTAAATTGGTTATGGCAGAAAATAATGAGTAAAAAAACAGTCTCAAACGGGACTGTTTTTTCTTTACAAATACTGTGCTTTTTGGTATAATAATTTTATTAAAAAAGGGGAGGTGCCGTAATATGGAAAAACAACTTCGTTGGATGCGTCTTGATAATGCTGCAAAAATTTATCCTGCCGCCAGACGCAGGTCGTGGAGTAGCCTATTCCGTCTTTCGGCAACCCTTAATGAAGATGTTGATAAATCTGTTTTAGAAAATGCCCTTAAGGTAACCATAAAGCGCTTTCCGTCAATTGCGGTGCGTATAAGAAGGGGCGCTTTTTGGTATTATTTAGAGGAAACACCCTGTCCACCACCCATTTCTGATGAGGCGGCATACCCAATGGCGCGTATGTCCTTTAAGGATATTAAAAAATGTGCCTTTAGGGTAATTTGCTATAAAAACAGGGTAGCGATTGAGTTTTTTCACGCCCTTACCGATGGCGCGGGCGGTATGGTGTTTTTAAAAAGCCTTATGGCTGAATATATTTTTCAAAAATATAATGTTTTGGTGCCAAATACCCACGGTGTGCTTGATAGGAATGAACCACCCAAAGAAAGTGAACTGGAAGACAGCTTTTTAAAGCATTACGGCCCCGTAAATGCCAGCCGTAAAGAAACAACTGCCTACCGTTTAAAGGGCAGTTTAGAGCCTGACGGTTACCTTAACCTTATTACAGGTATAATAAATGTTGATGATGCCTTAAAGCTTGCCAAAAGCTACGGCGTTAGCTTAACGGCATATTTAACGGCGGTTATGATTTTTTGTATTCAAAAAATACAAAACCGCACAACCCCCAATAAAAAGCGCCAAAAACCCGTTAAGGTTTTGGTACCGGTAAATTTAAGGCGAATATTTGAAAGCAACACATTAAGAAATTTTGCGCTATATGTTTTTCCCGGAATTAACCCGCGACTTGGCGAGTTTACCTTTGATGAGATTGTAAAGCTTGTGCATCACCAAATGGGGGCAGAGGTTTATGATAAAAATATGGCGGCAAAAATGGCATCAAATGTTAATGCCGAAAAGATGTTAATTGTAAAAATATTGCCGCTGTTTATTAAAAACTTAGCAATGAAAGCAATATTTAATATAGTGGGTGAGCGCAAATCATGCATAACCATTTCTAATCTGGGGGTAATTGATTTGCCCGATGAAATGAAGCCCTTTATAAGCCGCTTTGATTTTATTTTGGGTGAGCAGGCTCTTTGTACAAATGGTTGCAGTGCCTTAACCTATGACGGCAAGCTTTATATTAACTTTTTGCGTACCGTTAAGGAAAGTGAGCTTGAAAAAGAATTTTTCTGCTTTTTGCGTAAGGCAGGCCTTAATATTAAGGTCCAAAGTAATAGGAGGTGAAAATAAATGTACTGTATGAAATGTGGCGTTGAATTGGCCGAGGGTGAAAGGGTTTGTCCCCTTTGCGGACTAAAGGCTTATCATCCCGGTATAGGTAATAATGACGGCGCAAAGCTTTACCCCGTATCAAGGGTGCCATCTTACGATACCGTTAATCGAAAGGGTCTTTTATTTTTACTTACAGTGGCATTTATTGTTCCTATTGTTATTACTCTGCTTTGCGATTTAACCATAACAGGTCATTTTAGTTGGTCGGGGTATGTAATAGGCGGTATTATTCTGCTTTATATTTCAAGCGTTTTGCCCGCCTGGTTTAAGGCACCTAACCCCGTAATATTTATTCCTGTGTTTTTTGCGGCGGTTGTTTGCTATTTGCTTTATATTGATATAGCTACCGGTGATGAGTGGTTTTTATCCTTTGCATTCCCTGCTGTTGGTGCGCTTGGGCTTATAGTAACGGCAATAACGGCGGTTATAAAATATGTTAAACGCGGTTATTGGTATATATCAAGTGCAGCAGTTTTGGCGGTGGGGGGCTATACCGTTTTAGTTGAGTTTTTGCTTTATATAACCTTTGGAATAAAAACTGCTTTCCCTTGGTCGTTTTACCCCCTTGCAGGTTGCCTTGTTATAGGCGGCGCACTTATGGTAATCGCCATAAGCAAACCGCTTAGACGCCGTGTTCAAAAGAAGTTTTTCATATAAAAATAACGGTAAGAAGCATAGGTGCTTCTTACCGTTTTGTTTTATAACGAAAACCACGCGATAGTCGCGTGGTTCAAAAGAGGTTAACCGATGAACAAAAAACGAAATAGGGTTTATTACAAAAAGAAAAATGTTTTGTAATGCTTTGATTTAGCACAAAAGTTTTTGAGGAAGC
>JAFNZJ010000071.1 GCA_017382915.1 Clostridia bacterium
AAGTAACCAGCATTGCTTCTTCGGGCGGCGCCACCACCTTTAAACAACCTACCGATAAAGATAATAATATTTCAGTAGCTAAAGACGGTACTGTTAGTATTAAAGTACCAAAATGGTTTTTGCTTAAAATTGAGCCGGATTATGATTACACCTTAACCGATAAGGAAGCAAACATTTATAAGTTTATGGGTGTTACAAAAAATTCCGATGGCTCGGCAACCTACAAGATAAAGTATAACGATTATCATAAGTTTTTATTAACCGCTAAAAGTGCAGTTAATGCGGTTGTTTATGAATATAGCAATAATGTTTGGTTTTCAAAAATTGAAAGCGATGATGGCTATAATAATATAAAAATTTATACTAAATACGACTCGCTTGATAATTTTGATGATGGCTTTAATATTTATATTTCCCTTTCGGGATTGCAGGCAACATTTTATCAATATATGCATTACAATTATAGTGTTGGTACAACTATTACGGTTTATAATAAAAACAACGATGTGCTTGCAACCTATAAATTCCCCGAACTGTTAAAATAAATTTTGCGTTTATTTGTGGTATACTAGCAATTGAAAAGATTTAAAAACTGTGATATAATTATAAAAAAGGAAGTGATTTTTATGAGCCAAAAAGAAATTAAAATTGCACTCAGCAATGCAGAAGCTTCGCTTAATATAGAAGGGCTTACTGTTTCTGAATATACAAAATCGCTTTGCAAAAAACTTTTATCTCACGAAATCACAATGGCAGAGTATTTAGAGCTTGTTAAGCAAAAAGCAGGTGTAACTGCGTAATGGGTTATAGTATTGAAGCGATTGGCGATAGTTGTTATCCAAATTCAACTTGCTTAATAAATAAATTTAATATCAAGGATGATAAAAAGCTATCCGAAATTGAAGCGGAAATTACTTTTGCCAAAGCCGCTGTTTTAGAAAGCAAAGAAGTAAAACCGCCCTTTGATTTTGACTTTTATAAGAGTATTCACCGATTTTTATTTGAAGATTTGTACGATTGGGCAGGTGTGCTTCGTAAAATTGATATTTCTAAAAAGGGAACATCATTTTGTTCAGTAAACGAACTTGAAAATTTGTGTAAAGCGTGTTTTAATCGTCTTGAGCAAGCAAATTATTTTAAAGGGCTTTCAAAAGAAAAGTTTGTGGAAGAAATTGTTGATTTATACCAAACAACGAATTTTCTTCATCCGTTTAGAGAAGGTAATGGCAGAACACAAAGAATTTTCATTTCAAAGCTTATAAAATATAACGGATATGATTTTAACTTTTCAAATATCAACCCCGACTTGCTGATGATTGCAACAATAAAAGCGGCAAACGGCGTATCAGATGATTTGTATAACATTTTTAAAAATGAAATAAGGTAAACATTAGCCCTGAATTTATGTAATGTAAATCAAGGGCTTTTCTTTACTTATAAAAATTTTATGGTATAATAATTTCAAACGATTTGTTTTGTGAGGTGAGCAAAGTGGACAGGTTTAAGTTAGTTTCCCCCTATAAGCCAACAGGTGACCAGCCGGAGGCTATTGAAGCGCTTGTAAATGGTATTAACAGTGGCGCTAGGGAGCAAACCCTAATGGGTGTTACGGGCAGTGGTAAAACCTTTACAATGGCAAACATTATCGCCGCAGTTAATAAGCCGACCCTTGTTCTCGCTCACAATAAAACCCTTGCCGCACAGTTATGCAGTGAATTTAAAGAATTTTTTCCCGAAAATGCGGTGGAATATTTTGTTTCCTACTATGATTACTATCAGCCCGAGGCCTATATACCTGGTACTGACACCTACATTGAAAAGGACAGCGCCATCAATGATGAAATTGATAAGCTACGCCACAGTGCCACCTGCGCCCTTTCAGAGCGGAATGATGTTATAATAGTTGCCAGTGTTTCGGGCATATATTCACTTGGTAACCCCATTGATTACCGCAATATGATAATATCGCTGCGCGTTGGTATGCAAAAGGGTAGGGATGAGCTTATTGCCCGACTGGTTGATTTGCAGTATGAACGCAATGATTTAAACTTTGTTCGCAACAAATTCAGGGTTAGGGGTGACACGGTTGAAATTTACCCCGCATATTCGCATGATAGCGCAATAAGGGTGGAATTTTTTGGTGATGAGGTTGACCGTATTTCATCCATAAATGTCCTTACGGGCGAGGTTAAAGAAAACCTTGTGCATATTGGTATTTACCCCGCAACCCATTATATAGTAGCCCCCGATAAGATGGAAAAAGCCCTTGAAGAAATCAAAACCGAAATGGAACAAAGGGTGGAATATTTTAATTCGGCGGGCAAGCTTATTGAGGCACAGCGCATTCGCCAGCGCACCGAGTACGATATTGAAATGCTGCGTGAAATCGGCACCTGCAAGGGTGTTGAAAACTATTCCCGTGTACTGTCAGGCAGACCTGCGGGCAGTGTGCCGTTTACTTTGCTTGATTATTTTCCAAAGGACTTTTTACTGCTGGTTGATGAATCACATGTTATGCTGCCGCAAATTCGTGGTATGTATGGCGGTGATAGGGCAAGAAAAGAAAATTTGGTTGATTACGGCTTTCGTCTGCCGTCGGCATTTGATAACCGACCGCTTAATTTTAATGAATTTTACAGTAAAATTAACCAGGCCATATATGTATCTGCAACACCAGGCGATTTTGAAAAAGAAAATAGCGCCGCCTTGGTGGAGCAGGTTATACGCCCTACGGGGCTTGTTGACCCAAAGGTCGTTGTCAAGCCTATTCAGGGTCAAATTGATGATTTGGTAACCGAAATTAACATTAGAACCGCTAGGGGAGAAAGGGTTTTGGTTACTACCCTTACCAAAAAAATGGCCGAGGATTTAACCGAATTTTTAGAAAATGTTAATATTAAGGTACGCTATATGCACCACGATGTGGATACTATGGAGCGTATGGAAATTATAAGAGATTTGCGTCTTGGCACCTTTGATGTTTTGGTGGGCATTAACCTACTGCGTGAGGGTCTTGATTTGCCCGAGGTATCGCTGGTTGCTATTTTAGATGCCGATAAAGAAGGCTTTTTGCGTAGCGAAACATCGCTTATTCAGACCATTGGTCGTGCCGCCCGTAATGCTGATGGTACCGTTATTATGTATGCCGACAGTGTTACCAATTCAATGGAGCGCGCCATAACCGAAACCGAGCGTCGCCGCGCCATTCAAATGCAGTATAATGAAAAGCATAAAATTGTACCAAAAACAATTATTAAGGATGTGCGTGATGTTATTGAAATGGGCGGCTCTAAAAAGACCAAAATGGTTGATGGCAAGCGCCTTAAAAAGAATGAACGCGATGAGCTTATAAAGAAAATGACTGTTGAGATGAAGCAGGCGGCAAAGCTGCTGGAGTTTGAGTATGCCGCCCAGCTTCGTGATAAAATAGAAGAACTTAAAAAACTTTAGGAGCATATTATGAAAGAATTTACCCCAATGCTTTTTACCACACTTAAGGGTTATAAAGCAAATCAGTTAGTTAAGGATATTATAGCAGGTGTAATAGTGGCAATAATTGCCCTGCCGCTTTCAATCGCACTTGCCATTGCATCTGGTGTAGGTCCGGAAGAGGGTCTTTACACCGCAATAATTGCGGGCGCCCTTATTTCAATTTTTGGCGGTAGCAGGGTGCAAATTGCGGGTCCGACCGCCGCCTTTGCCACCATTGTTGCGGGTGTTGTTGCCGCAAACGGTATGGAGGGGCTAATGCTTGCCACCGTTATTGCGGGTATACTGCTTATTTTAATGGGGGCTTTTAAGTTTGGCAGTTTAATTAAATTTATTCCATACACCATAACTACAGGCTTTACCGCAGGTATTGCCGTTACCATTTTAATTGGTCAGCTTAAGGATTTCTTTGGCGTTACATACCCCGCAGGCACCGCCCCTATTGAAACCACTGAAAAGGTTGCCGCCCTTTTTGAAAATATCGGCACCATTAACTGGTGGTCACTTTTGGTGGGTGCAGTTAGCCTTGCAGTTTTAATTGTTTGGCCCAAAATAAATAAAACCATACCCGCATCATTAATCGCAGTTTTGGTGGGTGCCGTTATGGTAATGCTTTTGCCAAACAACGCAGGCGTACAAACTATTGAAACCACCTTTGGTAAGCTAAACAGTAGCTTGCCAACCCTTAATATTCCAAACTTTAATTTAAAAACGGTTAGGAACATACTGCCCGATGCCTTTACAATTGCTATTTTAGCCGCCATTGAATCGCTGCTTTCCTGCGTTGTGGCAGACGGTATGACCAACAGTAAGCACCGCTCCAATATGGAACTTATTGCTCAGGGTATTGGTAATATTGGCTCGGCACTGTTTGGTGGAATCCCCGCAACGGGCGCCATTGCCCGTACCGCCGCCAATATTAAAAGCGGTGGTAAAACCCCCGTTGCAGGTATAGTTCACGCTATTTTATTGCTTTTAATCTTGGTGTTTTTAATGCCATATGCCGCCCTTATTCCCATGCCAACCATTGCGGCAATTTTATTTACCGTTGCCTATAATATGAGTCAGTGGCGCCCCATTGTTCGCCTTATTAAAACCGCCCCTAAAAGTGATATTTTCATAACTGCGCTTACCTTTGTTTTGACCGTAATTTTTGATTTGGTTGTGGCAATCGGTGTTGGCATAGTTCTGGCCTGTATTTTATTTATGAAGCGTATGAGCGATGAAACCGAAATTAAGGGCTGGCGCTATGAGCAGGCTGAGGATGATTCGCATAAGCTTTTAGCGGTACCAAAGGCTGTAAGGGTTTTTGAAATAAGCGGACCGCTGTTTTTTGGTATGACCGACCGCGTTGCAGGTATTACCACCAAGGAATATACCAAGTGCCTTGTTATTCGTATGAGAAGCGTACCCGCAATTGATGCCACCGCAATGAACGCCCTTAGCGACCTTTGTGATAAATGCATTGAAAAGGGTATTTCGGTTGTATTTTCACATGTTAATGAACAGCCAATGCAAAGTATGATTAAATCAGGATTGGCTGAGAAGGTAGGTACCAATAACTTTAAACCCCACATTGATGAAGCACTGGCTTACGCCACCTCACTTTGTGAAGAATAAATAATAAAAAAGGTTGTTACTACACTAAAAAGTAACAACCTTTTTTGTTTTAAAAGGGCTACCGCACCAATTGACAAAATACCTTGAATTTGGTAAAATAAATCTGTATAATGATTTATATTTATAACCTTTTTTCGTATATTAAATATATACCCATTTTGGGAGGAAATTATGGCAAAGGAATTTATTGAGGTTAAGGGCGCTAAAGAGCATAACCTTAAAAATGTTAATATTAAAATTCCCCGTGATAAACTAGTTGTTTTTACGGGTCTTTCGGGCTCGGGTAAATCTTCCCTTGCCTTTGATACCATATACTCTGAAGGTCAAAGAAGGTATATGGAATCGCTTTCATCCTATGCCAGAATGTTTTTAGGTCAAATGGAAAAACCCAATGTAGACAGTATTGAAGGTCTTTCACCCGCAATTTCAATTGACCAAAAAACCACCTCAAAAAATCCCCGCTCCACAGTTGGTACCGTTACCGAAATATATGATTATCTGCGTTTGTTATTTGCTCGTGCAGGCACACCACACTGCCCCGTATGCGGTAGGGAGATTACACAGCAATCGGTTGACCAAATTGTGGACCAAGTTTTAGAGCTTAGTGAAGGCAGTAGAATTCAGGTTATGGCACCCATTGCCAGGGGCAAAAAGGGTGAATATGCCAAGGAGCTTGAAAAGGCAAAGCGTCAGGGCTTTGTAAGGGTGCGTATTGACGGCAGTATTTATGACCTTTCTGAAGAAATTAAGCTTGATAAAAACATTAAGCATAATATTGAAATTATTGTTGACCGCTTGGTTATAAAGCAGGATATTAAAACCCGCCTTGCAGACAGTATTGAAACGGCAAGCGGTCTGTCAAAGGGCATTGTTGTTATTGATGTAGTGGGCGGTGAAGAGCTTATCTTTTCACAAAACTATGCCTGCCCCGAGCATAACATCAGCCTGCCTGAACTCTCTCCCAGAATGTTTTCATTTAACAATCCGTTTGGCGCCTGCCCAACCTGTACAGGTCTTGGCGTATTTATGCATGTTGATGAAGACCTGCTTATACCCGACCAAACAAAATCTTTAATGGAATATGCCATTAAGGCAAGCGGCTGGGGCATACATCCGTTTAGGGGCGGCGATGGTGAAACAATAGCCGTAATGTATTATAAAGGTCTTGCCGACCATTTTGGCTTTGATATTAACACCCCTTATAAGGATATACCCGAAAAGGCAAAAAAGGTTATACTTTACGGTACTAATAAAAAGATAAAATTCACCCGAAATAATGACTGGGCGGGCGGTGAGTTTACCGCCACCTTTGAGGGTGTTGTAAATAATTTAGAGCGCAGGTATAAAGAAACCTCAAGCGACTGGGCAAGGGCCGAAATTGAAACGGTTATGAGTGAGTGTGACTGCCCTGACTGTAAGGGTCGCCGCCTTAAGGCTGAGGCGCTTTGCGTTACGGTAAACGGCAAAAACATTGATGAGATTTGCCGTATGTCGGTGGATGACTGTATAGACTTTTTTGACAATGTTAAACTTTCAAAGCGCAATGAAATTATTGCCAAGCCTATATGTAAAGAAATTATCAGCCGACTTAACTTTTTAAAAAGCGTTGGTCTTTCATACCTTACCCTTTCACGCGCCGCAGGCAGTCTTTCGGGCGGTGAAAGTCAGCGAATAAGGCTTGCTACACAAATAGGCTCATCACTTATGGGCGTGCTTTATATTTTGGATGAACCAAGCATCGGTCTTCATCAGCGTGATAATGAAAAACTGCTTGCAACACTTAAGCATCTGCGTGATTTGGGCAACACCCTAATCGTTGTTGAGCATGATGAAGAAACTATGCTTTCGGCCGATTATATAGTTGATATAGGTCCCGGCGCGGGTGTTCACGGTGGTAACATCGTGGCGGAAGGCACACCTGATGAGGTTATGAAAAATCAAAGCTCCATAACGGGTGACTACCTTTCGGGTAGGCGCAAAATACCCGTTCCGGCAAAACGCCGCTCCCACGAAAAGGGCTATTTAAAGGTATTTGGCGCCTGTGAAAATAACCTTAAAAATATTAATGTTCAAATTCCGCTTGGCACCTTTGTTGCGGTGACAGGTGTTTCGGGCTCGGGCAAATCATCACTTGTAAACAGTATTATTTATAAAAAACTTGCCGCCGAGCTTATGGGCACCCGTAGCTTTGCAGGTAAGCATAAAAGGTTTGAAGGTATTGACCTTTTGGACAAGGTTATTGATATTAACCAGTCACCAATAGGCAGAACTCCGCGTTCAAACCCCGCCACATATACCGGTGTTTTTAATGATATTCGTGAACTTTTTGCCTCCACTAAGGATGCCAAGGCAAAGGGCTATAACGCAGGTCGTTTTTCCTTTAATGTTAAGGGCGGCAGGTGTGAGGCCTGTCAGGGTGACGGCATACTAAAAATTGAAATGCACTTTTTACCCGATGTTTATGTACCCTGTGAGGTTTGCGGCGGCACCCGATATAACCGTGAAACCTTAGATGTAAAGTATAAGAATAAAAGCATTTACGATGTGCTTGAAATGACCGCCGAGGAAGCAACAAAATTCTTTGAAAGCATTCCAAAAATACATCGCAAGCTTAAAACCCTTTGTGATGTAGGGCTTGGCTATGTAAAGCTGGGACAACCTGCTACCACCCTTTCGGGCGGTGAGGCACAGCGCGTAAAGCTTGCTACCGAGCTTTCGCGCAGGGCAACAGGTCAAACCATATATATTTTAGATGAGCCTACAACAGGTCTGCACACAGCCGATGTTCATAAACTGCTTGAGGTATTACAGCAGCTTGTTGATTCGGGCAATACTGTTTTGGTTATTGAGCATAATTTGGATGTTATAAAAACGGCCGACTATATTATTGACCTTGGCCCCGAAGGGGGAGATAGGGGTGGTGAAGTCGTTTGCACCGGCACACCCGAACAGGTTGCCGATTGTAAGGCATCACACACAGGTCGGTTTATAAAAAAGGTGCTTTAAATAATTAACACATTATTAAACCATTTAGGCTTTGTTTAGTGTAAAATAATATAAAGCTTTGTCATAAAGGGGGTTAAACCGTGTTTGGCTATGTTAAGGCATATAAGCCAGAACTCAGAATAAAAGAGTTTGAGTTTTATAAAGCCGTTTACTGTTCACTTTGCCGTGATTTGGGTAAAAAGTACGGTATTGTGTCACGCTTTTCGCTAAGCTACGATTTCACCTTTTTGGCACTGCTTCAAATGTCCTTGCAGGGTGGTAATGCCCCAACAAGCCGTAAACGGTGCGTTTGCAACCCTCTTAAAAAATGCAATTATCTGTGTGGCGACTGTTTACCGCCAATGAGCGCTGCCGCCGCACAAATTATGCTTTACAGTAAGCTAAATGATAATATAGCCGATGAAGGCTTTTTTAAGGGCAGCTTTTATAGGGTTTTAAAGCTCTTTACAAAAAAGGGGTATAAAAAGGCCTGCGCCGAATACCCAAATCTTAAAGATATTTTTGATGAATATATAAAGGCGCAAAATGCCCTGGAGAATGCCAACCTTCAGGATGCCGATAAAGCCGCCGACCCCACCGCAAAAATGCTTTCAAAGCTTTTTGCACTGTGTGCGGTGGATGGCGAAACCAGGGCTTTAGAGCGGCTGGGGTATTGTATGGGTCGGTGGATATATTTACTTGATGCCGCCGCCGATTTAAAGCAGGATATTAAAAAAGGTCGTTATAATCCCTTTACCGATGCGGCAAAAGCTTATCAAAACATAAATCAGTTTTTAAAGGATAAGGTTTTAGGCTCACTTAATATTTGTATTACCGAAGCCGAAGCCGCCTTTGAACTTATTAGTATAATGCGTTTTAAAAACATTTTGGGAAATATTATTTATATAGGGCTGGAGGACAGCCAAAATAAGATAATAAATAAGGAGAGTAAGTAATGAAAGACCCATATGCAGTGCTTGGCGTAAGCCGTAATGCAAGCGATGATGAGGTTAAGGAAGCCTATCGTGAGCTTGCAAGAAAATATCACCCTGACCGTTATTCAGACAACCCTTTGTCTGATTTGGCACAGGAAAAAATGCAGGAAATAAATGAAGCCTATGATGAAATTATGAACAGTCGCCGCAGAAGGGGCAAAGCCTCCTCCAAGGGTAACAATTATTATAATGCAAACAGTAAGTTTGCCGATGTTCGTAATATGATTTCATCCGGCAAGATTGACCAGGCGCAGGAGCTTTTAGACGGTACTCCGCTAGAAAACCGTGATGCCGAATGGTATTTTTTAAACGGTACTGTTGCGTATAGGCGCGGATATTTTGATAATGCATATACCAATTTTGCCACCGCAACCCGTATGGAGCCCGACAACCCCGAATATCGTGAAGCCTTTGCCCGCATTCAGCGTGGTCGTGGCGGTTTTGGTGCTAACCCATATTCAAACCCATACCGTTCACCTGGTAATATGGGCGGCGGTTGTACAGGCTGTGATGTTTGCCAAACCCTGATTTGTGCCGATTGTTGCTGTGAATGTATGGGCGGCGACCTTATTCGTTGTTGTTAGTTATGAAAACAAAAAAATTAAGCTTTTGTGCCGTTATGGCGGCTTTGGCAACCGTTTTAATGCTTGTAGGCTATTTTCCTTACCTTACCTATGCGGTGCCCTGTATAGCGTCCCTTGCCATAATGGCGGTGGTAATTGAACTGAATAAAAAATCCGCCTTTTTGACCTATTTGGCATCGCTTTTGCCGATATTCCTTTTTTGTGAAATGGAATCAAAGCTGCTTTACATTTGCCTTGTAGGTTTTTACCCAATTTTAAAGGCGCTTTTTGAAAAACTGCCAAGCCGCATTTTAGAATATTTACTTAAAATAGTTTGCCTTAATGTGGCGGTGTTTTTAATTTATCTTGCTTCTACCTTTGTATTTGGCATCAGCTTTGATGATATGGGTCAGATTGGTGAATACGGCGCCATAGTACTTATTGCAGCGGCAAATATTGCCTTTTTGGCATACGATTTTTGCCTTACCACCATGGCACAGTTTTATATTATAAGAATTCATAAAAGCGTTAAAAAATTATTGAAATGAGAAGTTTTTAAATGCAGTATCCAATAATTATTATAGGTGGCGGTGCCGCGGGTCTTATGGCGGCAGTTACCGCGGCCAATATGGGTAAAAAGGTTTTGGTGCTGGAAAAAATGCCCCGACCCGCCAGAAAAATTATGATAACCGGCAAGGGCAGGTGCAACCTAACCAATAATACCGATGAAAAAACCCTTATTGCCAATGTATGCCGTAATGGTAGATTTTTATATTCTGCCTTTTCGCGTTTTAATGCAGATGATACCATGCGTTTTTTTGAAGACGCAGGCGTACCCCTTAAAACCGAGCGCGGCAACCGCGTTTTTCCCGTTTCTGATAAATCGGTAGATATTGTTGATGCCTTGGTAAATTCAGCAAAATCTGCAGGTGTAAAAATACTTAATAAACAGGTTAGTGATATACTTACATCAAACGGTGCGGTTGTCGGCGTTAAAACCGAAAGCGGTGAGGTCTTTGAGTGTCAAAGCCTGCTTATTGCAACGGGTGGACTTTCATACCCCACCACAGGCAGTACGGGTGATGGCTTTGATTTTGCAAGGAAGCTGGGTCACACCGTAACACCACTTAGACCGTCGCTTGTTTCAATGCAGGTTTATGAAGGGTATGTTGAAACCCTTTCGGGACTTAGCCTTAAAAATGTTGCCCTTACTGTTATTAACAATGGCAAAACAACATTTAGCGGGCAGGGTGAAATGCTTTTTACACATACCGGCATTTCAGGTCCCCTTGTTTTAACGGCATCTGCCTTGACCGATGATGTGGGGGAGTGCAGGGCACTGATTGACCTAAAACCCGCACTTAGCGTTGAACAGCTTGATAAACGACTGCTTAGGGATTTTGAGCAGAACAAAAATAAAGAACTGCAAAATTCACTTGATGCACTGCTTCCCAAAAAGCTTATTCTACCGCTTATTAAAAGTGCAGGCATTGACCCAAAGGTTAAGGTTAATGCCCTTACTAAGGAGCAACGACTTTGCCTTGTAAAAAACCTTAAAGCCCTGCCGCTTACGGTAACGGGTCTTGGTTCGTTTAATGAGGCGGTCATTACCAGGGGTGGCGTTTCGGTTAAAGAAATTGACCCTAAAACAATGGCATCAAAGCTGGTAGATGGTCTTTACTTTGCGGGTGAGGTAATTGATGTTGATGCCTTTACAGGCGGATTTAACCTGCAAATTGCCTTTTCAACAGGCCATTTAGCGGGCGAAAATATTTAAATCATATATTTATTTTCTAAAATCAGAAAACAAAAATCTATTTTTAGGAGTTATTTATTATGGTAGCAATTGCAATTGACGGACCTGCAGGTGCAGGCAAAAGCACATTGGCCAGAAGGCTGGCAAAGCATAAGGGCTTTATTTATGTTGATACAGGCGCCCTTTACCGCGCAATCGGTTTAAAGCTTATAAGAAAGGGTATAACCTGTGAAGATACCGCAGGGGTTGAGGGTGTTTTAGCCTCTACCGAGCTTGACATCCGTTTTGAAAACGGTGAGCAGGTAGTAGTGCTTGATAATGAAAATGTTAATGCCTTTATTCGTACTCCTGAAGTTTCTATGATGGCTTCGGCATGTTCGGCACTTCCGCCTGTACGCGCATTTTTGCTTGATATGCAGCGCCTGCTTGCCAAGAAAAATTCAGTTGTTATGGATGGTCGTGATATAGGCACGGTGGTTTTACCCGATGCACAGGTTAAAATTTTCTTAACCGCATCATCCTTAGCACGCGCAAAGCGTCGCTTTAATGAACTGGTTGAAAAGGGTCAAGAGGTTGTTTTAGAGGATGTTTTGGCCGATATTGAAAAGCGCGACTATAATGATTCACACAGGGCAATTGCACCCTTAAAGCAGGCTGATGATGCCGCTTTGGTTGACACTACTGAGCTTGATTTGGATGAGTCTTTTGAGCTACTGCTTAAAACTGTTGATGATATAATGAAGGGCGGCAACTAATAATGTTTTATAGAATAATGCGGTGGATAGTTTATCCCTTTATTCGCCTTTTTATAAGGGTGGAGCATTACGGCTCTGAAAACATACCAAAAAATAAGGGTTACATACTTTGTGCTAACCATATTTCCATTGCCGATATGTTTGCCTTGGCAGTACCTGTTAAGGGTCAGATACGCTATATGGCAAAGGGTGAGCTTTTTAAATTTGCCCCCCTTAAGTGGTTTTTTACTGCGCTTGGCAGCTTTGCCGTTAAACGCGGTCAGTGTGATACCGGCGCTATTGATAAGGCGTGTAGTATAATTGATAACGGCGGTGTGCTTGGCATATTCCCCGAAGGTACCCGTTCAAAAACGGGTGAGCCCGGCAAGGCAAAATCGGGTATTGCCCTTATTGCTATGAGGACCAAGGCCGACATACTTCCCATTTCAATTAAATACAGCACAGGCACCTTTAAGCTTTTTTGTAAGGCAACCGTCAGGGTGGGTGAGCTTATTCCTTACACACCCCCTGCCGAGGATGAAACACAGCGCGCAAGTATTCGCCGAATTTCAACCTCAGTAATGGATGAAATTAAAAATCTTTGGGAGAAATAAAATTGGAAATCACTTTGGCTAAAACCGCAGGCTTTTGCTTTGGCGTAAACCGTGCGGTTGATATGGTTGAAAGGCTTGCCGAATCGGGCGAAAAGGTTTGTACCTTGGGTCCAATTATTCATAACACCCAGTTGGTTGAACAGCTGGCTAAAAAGGGCGTAAGAATAATTGATTCACCTGATGAGGCGGCAGATGATGAGGTTTTGGTCATTCGTTCACACGGCGTCACCGCCGATGTGGAAAGCCAAAGCCAAAAATACGCAAAGCGGGTGGAGGATGCAACCTGCCCCTTTGTTTCAAAAATACATAATATTGTAGCAAAGCGTTCTGCCCAGGGTGACATAATTTTAATAGCGGGCGATGAAAATCATAAAGAGGTTGTGGGTATAAGGGGTCATGTAAACGGCCTGTCTTATGTCTACGCAAATGAGCAAAATTTAACTCAGCTTATTGAATTGCATCCCGAAATTAAAACTTCACCCGTTTCGGTGGTATCACAAACTACCTTTAACAAAGAAATTTGGAAAAAAACCGAAAAAATTTTAAAAAAGGTATGTACAAACGCAACAATTTTTGATACAATATGTAATGCAACTTCAAAAAGGCAGGAAGAAGCCTTTGAACTTTCAAAAGCGTCAGACGCAATGGTGGTTATAGGTGGTAGGCACAGTTCAAACACCAATAAACTGTTTGCCATTTGCAGTGAAAACTGTAAAGCTACATATCTCGTAGAAACGGCGGATGAGATTAACCCAAACCACTTTGTCGGCGCCAAAAAAGTTGGGGTTGTAGCAGGTGCATCAACACCTGCGGGTATTATAAAGGAGGTCATTTTAGTTATGACAGAAACAATCAAATCCACTGATGAGCTTAATATCGGTGCAGAAATTTCGGACGATATGTCCTTTGAGGAGGCACTTGAACTTTCGCTCAGCAGTTTAAATACAGATCAGAAAGTCCATGGTGTAGTACTTGCAGTAGGCCCTACCGAAATTCAGGTAGACATCGGCCGTAAGCAAACAGGCTATGTTAAAGCCGAAGAATTTTCATACGACCAAAACATCAAGCTTAATGAGGTTGTAAAGGTTGGCGATGAGCTTGACCTTATCGTTATGAAAACCAATGACCAGGAAGGCACTATTATGCTTTCTAAACGCCGTTATGATAACATTGCCAATTGGGATGCTATTGTTGAGGCAAGCGAAAACGGCACCGTTTTAGAGGGTACCGTTACCGAAATCATTAAGGGTGGCGTTATTGTTGTTGCCTTGGGCTTTAAGGTGTTTGTACCCGCTTCACAGGCAACCCTTACCCGTGGCGAGGATTTAGAGGCTCTTAAAGGTCAAACCGTTTCATTTAAAATTCGTGAAATCGGTCGTCGCCGCCGCGTAATCGGTTCTATCCGCGATGTACTGCAGGATGCCCGTAAAGAGGCTCAGGCAAAAATTTGGGAAAGCATTGCAGTAGGCGATGTTTTCAATGGTGTTGTTAAATCACTTACCGGCTATGGCGCATTCGTTGACCTTGGCGGTGTTGATGGTATGGTTCACATTTCTGAACTTTCATGGCAGCGCATTAAAAATCCCGCAGAGGTTGTAAGCGTTGGCGACACCTTAGAGGTTTATGTTAAGGATATTGACACCGATAAGAAAAAGATTTCATTAGGTTATAAAAAGCCCGAAGATAATCCTTGGACCATATTCAACCGCGACTTTGCAGTTGATGATGTTATTAAGGCTACCATCGTTAATATGACCACATATGGTGCATTTGCTCGCATCATCCCCGGCGTTGATGGTCTTATTCACATTTCTCAAATTGCTAACCGCCGCATTGATAAGCCTCAGGATGAGCTTAAAATCGGCCAAGAGGTTGAGGTTAAAATCATCGGCGTTGATGATGAGAAAAAGCGCGTAAGCCTTTCAATCCGCGCCCTTCTTCCTGAGGAGGAAGTTGTTGCTGAGGAAGTAGCCCCCGTTGAAGAGGCTGCCCCCGCAGAAGAAGTTGCTACTGAAGCCCCCGCAGAAGAAGTTGCTACTGAAGCCCCCGCAGAAGAAGTTGCTACTGAAGCACCCGCAGAAGAAGCAGCTGAATAATATGTTTTTAAAAACCGCCCTTTATGGGCGGTTTTTTCTTTATCGCTTTGTTGC
>JAFNZJ010000072.1 GCA_017382915.1 Clostridia bacterium
GCTATGATAATTTAGGTATTGCAAGGCTTATTTACCAGCTTCCCACCACCCTTTGTGACACATTTTTAAGGGAGGTATTTAAGCGCGGCTCAATTGAAAGCCTTGACCAAGAAACCTTGTTTACCATTCAACGCTTCTTTGAAAACAACCTTAACGTTTCTGAAACTTCAAGAAAGTTGTTTGTTCATCGTAACACCTTGGTTTACCGCTTAGAAAAAATCAAAAAAATCACAGGTCTTGATTTGCGTGAGTTTGACCATGCAATTGTATTTAAAATTGCCCTTATGGTTAAAAAGTATTTAAAATCAGACCCCATTAAATTTTAATAGTCACTTACTTAAAGTAACATTTAAAAAATAAAAACCGACCATATTTTTATAGGCTCGGTTTTTATGCTTTGAAGTTTAAATTACCAAAATAAGGAGAATAAAATGGACTCTCAGATGTTTCAAAACGCGTTTGGTGAGCAACCTCAAACCGGTAGCGAGCTAGACAGTGTTATTAAACCTCAAACAAAGCCTATTATTGAGTTCCGCGGTGTTTCAAAGACCTACGCAAAGGGCACCCACGCACTTAATGATATTAACATACAAATTAAACCCGGCGAATTTGTCTTTGTTGTTGGTGCTTCGGGTGCAGGTAAATCCACCTTTATGAAGCTTATCATGCGTGAAGAAAAGGCAAACACTGGCGATGTTATGGTAAATGGTTTTAACCTTACCACCCTGCCCCGTAAGCAGGTGCCTATGCTTCGTCGCACAATGGGTATAGTTTTTCAGGACTTCCGCCTTATTCCTACTATGGATGTTTTTGACAACGTTGCGTTTGCAATGCATGTAGTTGGTGAAAAGCCAAATGTTATACGCCGTGAGGTTGCAAAGGCGCTTAGTCAGGTTGGTCTTGGCCATAAGGCACGCTCAAAGCCGGCCGAGCTTTCAGGCGGTGAGCAGCAGCGCGTTGGTCTTGCCCGCGCACTTATAAATAAGCCGTCGCTTTTAATTGCGGACGAGCCTACCGGTAACGTTGACCCGAATATGTCTTATGAAATTGTTGAAATGCTTAGCCGTATAAATAAGGCAGGCACCACAGTTTTAATGGTAACACATGAGCATAATTTGGTGCGTGATTTCCATCACCGCGTAATTATGCTTGAGGGTGGCAAAATTGTTGCCGACAATGCGGAGGGAACTATATGAAAATTCAAAGTGTAAAGTACCTCACCCGTGAGGGTTTTCGCAATGTTTGGGTAAACAGGCTTATGTCAATTGCATCAATAGGCGTTTTGGTTGCCTGTATGGTGCTTATAGGCTTTGCAATACTCATTACCGAAAATGTAAATGTTTATATGAATAATTTAGAGCAGCAAAATGTTGTTATGGTGTATTTTAATGATAAAAACTCCGTAATATATCAAGATGCTTCTCAGCTTTCTACTACCTCTGATACCTCATCAGACAGCTCATCTTCAAAAAGCTCATCAACCTCATCAAAGGATGATAAGTCTGAAGTGCCGGCTATCCCTGATGATGCCTACCTTATCCATAATGAGGAGGAGGCAAAGGCCGTTTGTGCCGAGATTGAAAAGCTTGACAATGTTAAAAAACCCGTTGAGTTTATATCCAGTGAGCAGGCGCTTGAAAATGCTAAAGGCACCGCTTTGCAGGATATGGCAGGCGCCTTTGAAATATTGGATGAAGAGGGCGGCAACCCAATGTCGCACGGTGCCAGAGTTACCCTTATAAGTATGGAAAAGTTTGACCAAACTGTTGAGTCCATAAAAAAGGTAACAGGTGTTCATTCGGTTGTATCACACGGCGATTTGGCAAAAACCATTGCTGATATTAAAAGCGGTATTTCAATGATTTGCTTTTGGATAATCGGCATTTTGGGTGTTATTGCCTTGGTTATTGTTTCAAACACCATTCGTGTTACTATGTATAACCGCAAGCTTGAAATAAGCATTATGAAGGCGGTTGGCGCAACCGATGCCTTTGTTCGTTTGCCATTTGTTATTGAAGGCGTTGTTTTGGGCCTTTTCTCAGCAATCCTTTCAGAGGCAATTCTTTACTTCTGCTACCGCGTAGCGGCCGAAGCAATGGGTACATCCTTTACACTTTCGGTTCCCTTTAGTGAAAAGGCCCTTCTGTTATTTGGTATATTTGCCGCAATAGGTATTGTAGCAGGTGCTTTGGGCAGTGCCTTTATGATAAGCAAATACCTTAAAAAAGAAGGCAGCGAATTTAAGGCACTGTAATTTTAAATATACATTCTATAAAGGAGAAAGCTATGACTAAACGCGTTTTTTCAGCATTTATTTCGTTTTTGCTTATATTCACCGTTGTGTCGGGCTCGGTTTATATGCCCGCA
>JAFNZJ010000073.1 GCA_017382915.1 Clostridia bacterium
GCAGGACTTACTCTAACAAGCTTAAAGGTGTACTTGCCGGTTATAAGACCGCTGGCAAGAGTTACTTCCTTTGTGCCGGTGGTAAGAACTATGTCCTTAACCTCTTCACCGTCAACATAAAGCTTAAGGGTAACAGAGGTTTCAGCATCGGTGGTAAGGTTAAGTTTAACGGCATCCCTACCATTTACGGTAAACTCAATACTTGCTGCATCTGCATTAAGGGTTGCGGCATTGCCGTTAGCGGTAACGCCTTCATAGGTGGCAAGCTCTTTTTCAATAAGCTGTTTACCGCTTACCATTTTGGTGGAAGCATTGCCCGAGTCGCCTATGTTAATATCAACATCATCACCCATAGCAAACACGCCGGTGGTAAGTGCTGTTACAACCATAATAACCGACAGCAACATAGCTGCAATTTTGCGTAAGTTAATATTCTTCAAAATAAAAACCCCTTTTCTTAAAGGCTAGTATAAGCCCATACTACATTCTATATTTTATCATCACAAGCCTTTAAAAGCAATACCACTTTTTATTATTTTTATTTTTTTGTATGTGTAAACAAATATAAAAAAATTTTTTGTGCAAAAAAACAACATTATAAAAATGATTTAAAGGTCTAGTAAATCAAATACTAATGTGATATACTGTATTAAGTAAAACAAAAAGGAGCTTGCTTTTATTATGAATATCGCAGTAGCACAGTCAGGCGGTCCTACCTGCGCCATAAACGCATCACTTTTAGGTATCGTTAAAGAGGCATTAAAATCCCCCGAAATTGATGCAATATTTGGTTCTGTTAATGGTATTGAGGGCATTATAAAAAATGAGCTTGTAAACCTTAAAGACCTTGTTAAAACGAGTGAGGATATGGCTTTGCTTGGCCAAACCCCATCCACCGTTTTAGGCTCATGCCGTTATAAGCTACCAACCGTAGAAGAAAATGAGCAAATATATAAAACCATAACCGACTGCTTTGACCGCCATAACATAAAGGCATTTTTCTATATAGGCGGTAATGATTCAATGGACACCGTTAATAAGCTTTCGGCCTATTATAAAAAAATAGGTATGGATATCAAGGTAATAGGTGTACCAAAAACAATTGATAACGACCTGTGTGAAACCGATCACACCCCAGGCTTTGGCTCGGCCGCAAAGTATGTTGCAACCACCCTGCAGGAAATTGTTTGTGACAGTTCGGTTTATAACATTAAATCGGTAACTATTGTTGAAATTATGGGCAGGCACGCAGGCTGGCTTGCCGCATCATCCGCTTTACTGCACGCAGTTGGTTTAAAGGCTCCTCACCTTATTTATCTGCCCGAATGTAAATTTTCAATTGACCAATTTTTAAATGATGTTGACCAAAAATTAAAGCAATACAAATCGGTAATCATTGCGGTATCTGAAGGTATTAACCTTGGTATAAACCAAAAGGCTGAGGTGCACGGTGCCGACGGTTTTGGTCATGTTGCCCTTTCGGGCGTAGGCAAGCAGCTTGAAAAGCTTGTAGAAGAAAAGTTTTCAGTAAAGGTACGCTCAATTGAGCTTAATGTTTTACAGCGCTGTGCATCACACATCAGCTCACTTACCGATATAACCGAGGCCGAAAGCATTGGCTCGGCCGCAGTTGCCGCCGCATTAAATGGTCAAACAGGTAAGATGATGACCTTCCGCCGCGTTTCGGATGCTCCATATACGCTTACTATTGAGGCAACCGACACAGCCAATGTAGCAAATAAAGAAAAAAACTTCCCCAAAGAGTGGATAAATGATGAGGGCAATAATGTTAAGGATGACGCCCTACCCTACTTTTTACCGCTTATTCAGGGTGAACAAAAGCTTAAAATAGAAAACGGCCTACCCGTTCATTTTAAAATTGACAACATATTAGATTAGTTTTTTATAGGCAGAGAAAGTGAAATTTCTTTCTCTGCTTTTATTATTTGTATTTGATTTTCTGAAACTATTGGTGTATACTATAATTTGTAATGTTATAACCTTTAGTATAAAAGACTTTTTGGAGGTTTTTTTATGGATTGCAAGCAATTTTTTAACAGCATAGCAGACAAACGCATTGCCCTTTGCGGAATTGGTGTAAGCAACACCCCGCTTATTTTAAAATTTTTAAGCTTGGGGGCAAGAGTTTTTGCTTGTGACCGCCGTGAAAAATCTGCCATCGGTGAAATTGCCACCCGTCTGGAGCAGGCAGGTGCTGAGCTTCGCCTTGGTGAAGATTATCTTAAAAATTTAGAAGTGGATGTTATATTCCGCACACCCGGTATGAACTTTAACCTGCCCGAGCTTGCTGAGGCACGCCGCAACGGTATTGCCGTTACAAGTGAGATGGAGGTTTTCTTTGACCTTTGCCCCGCAACAATTTTTGCCGTAACCGGCTCGGACGGTAAAACCACAACCACCACCCTTATTGCAAAAATGTTAGAGGCGGCAGGTAAAACCGTACATGTAGGCGGTAACATCGGTCGTCCCCTATTGCCCGAGCTTGATAACATTAAGCCCGAAGACTTTGTAGTGGTGGAGCTTTCATCCTTCCAACTTATATCTATGCGTAAAAGCCCCGATGTTGCAGTAATTACCAATGTTGCGCCCAACCATTTAGATGTTCATAAGGATATGGATGAATATATTGGCGCAAAGAAAAATATTATGCTGCACCAAAACGCTTTTTCACGCACCGTACTTAATTTAGATGATGAAATAACCAGTGGCTTTTCAAAGGATGTTCGCGGTCAACTGCTTTACAGCAGTATGAAGCAGCGCATTAAAAACGGCGCCTTTATTGATGGTGACGGCAACATTTTTATGAGCTACCGCGGCATAAAAGCACCCATTATGAATAAAAAGGATATTGCCCTTATGGGTGAGCATAACATTGCCAACTACCTGTCGGCCATTTCGGCAGTGTGGGGCTATGTAGGTGCCGAAGAAATTCGCACCGTTGCAAAAGAGTTTATGGGTGTTGAGCACCGCATTGAATTTGTGCGTGAAATTGGCGGCGTTAAATATTATAACGATTCCATTGCAACCAGTCCTACCCGTACAATAGCAGGTCTTAAATCGTTTGAAGGCAATGTTATTTTGCTGGCAGGCGGTTATGATAAGCATATCCCATTTGAGCCAATGGTACCCTATATAATTGATAAGGTTAAGCTTTTAATCTTAACCGGCCCAACCGCCCAAAAAATTGAGGCGGCAATTAAGTCCGACGCTAACTATATGGGCTATAACCCCAACATCATCCACGCAGATAATTTAGAAATGGCAGTAAAAATTGCCAATGAAAACGCGGTAGAGGGTGATATAGTAACCCTTAGCCCCGCCTGTGCCAGCTTTGACGCCTACCCCAACTTTGCAGTGCGCGGCGATAAATATAAGGAGCTTGTAAATTCTCTTTAAGGAAGTACGATATGGATTTAAAAAATCTTTTAATTACGCTTGCCTCATCAGAAGGGGTCGGCTATATGGATACTGTGGCAGATATTGCAGCAAAGCAGCTGTCCCCATTTAGTAAGGTAACCAAAACCGACAACTGCCTTATGGCAGAGTTTGGTGAGGGCGATTATACCATTATGCTTGAAGCCCATATGGATGAGGTCGCTATGATAGTTGCCGAAGTTTTTGATGATGGCTTTCTTTCGGTAGCACCCGTGGGCAGTATTGATGCACGCCTTTTACCCGCACAGCCCGTAAAGATTTACGGCAAGCAAACGGTTAGCGGCACCTTTACAAGTGTACCGCCCCACATAAAAAATGAAGACAGTGTGCCCAGCTTTGACACCTGCAAAATAGATACAGGCGATATGGCTATTGGCGAAAAAGTTTCGCAAGGTGATTTAGTCCTTTTTGATGCGCCCTCCGTAGAGCTTAAAAATAATCGCATCAGCAGTAAGGCGCTTGATAACCGCGCAGGTATGGCGGCGGTTATTATGGCGGCCAAAAAAATCGCCACCCAAAACCCTAAAAGCAAGGTTGTTCTACTATTCCCCACAGGGGAAGAGCTTGGTCTTCGCGGGGCAAGAGTTTCGGCATATGATATACCCGCCGATGAATGCATAGTTGTTGATGTTAGCTTTGGTGATTGTATGGAAGTGCCCGCATCAAAAACTGCAAAGCTTGGCAGCGGCGCCATGATTGGTATATCACCCGTGCTTGATAAAAATATTTATAACAAATTAAAACGCTTGGCAAAGGAAAATGGCATACCCTTTACGCTTGAAGTTATGGGTGGTGCCACCTCCACCGATGCCGATGTTATAACCCTTACCCGCAGTGGCATACCCTCGGGGCTTATATCCATTCCGCTTAGGAATATGCACACCCCCGCAGAGGTTGTTGATATAAATGATGTTAAGGCGGTGGCAAATCTTATTGCCGCCTATGTTGAAGGGGGCGGTTTAAATGGATAATAAAAATCTTTTAAATGCCCTTTGTAATATTGATGCCCCAAGCGGTAATGAAGAAGCCTTAAGGCAGTTTATTTTAAAAGAAATTTCCGATTACTGCGATGCCAAGGTGGATAAAATGGGCAATATTATTGCCTTTAAAAAGGGTAAAAACACACCCAAATATAAGGTTATGCTTGATGCCCATTTGGATGAGGTCGGCGTTATTATAACCAACATTACTGAAAGCGGTATGCTGCTTTTTGATACCGTTGGCGGTATTGAAACCGAAACTCTGCTTTCAAAAAGGGTGCGCTTTGGTGACACGCTTGGTGTTATAGGCTCCAAGCCTATTCATCAGTCTAGTGCGGATGAGCGCAAAGCCCTGCCAAAAAGTGACAGCCTTTATATTGATATTGGTGCCACCGATAAGGATGATGCATTAAACTATGTGTCACTTGGTGATATTGGCACCTTTGCATCACACTGGGCCGAGCTTGGTGAAAGCCTTGTTCGCAGTAAGGCGCTGGATGACAGGGTTGGCTGTGCCACCTTAATTTCACTGCTTAAGGCTGATGCCGAATATGATTTTTACGCCACCTTTACGGTGGGTGAAGAAATTGGTCTTAGGGGCGCTAAAACCGCAACCTATACGGTGGAGCCTGACTTTGCCATTGCATTGGAGGCAACATCGGCCGCCGACCTGCACGGCAGTGAAGGTAGCAATACCGTTTGTGAAGTAGGTAATGGCATAGCAATATCATTTATGGACCGCGCCACCCTTTATGACCGAAGGCTTTTTGACTTTGCCCTTAATACAGCAAAGCAAAATAACATCAGCGCACAGATTAAGCACGCCGTAACGGGCGGTAATAATTCAGGTGCAATTCACCTTACCAAAAGCGGTGTTAAGGTAATAACCCTTTCACTACCGGCAAGGTATATTCACTCCCCTGCATCGGTGGGCAGCTTAAACGATTTTAAAGCAATGGGTCAGCTTGCAAAAGTGCTTTTAAACGGTCTTGCCGCAGGTGAATTTAATTAGTTATGATAAAGCTTGAACAAAATTCTCTGCC
>JAFNZJ010000074.1 GCA_017382915.1 Clostridia bacterium
GTTGTGTCATCGCCGTGCCTTACCGCAAAGGGCAGATATTTAAAGGCAAGCAGCAATGCCTTTTCGGCAAGCGCGTCAGATGCATCGTTGTTATTAAGGGACACCAGCGCCTCAAAGGCGTGGGTTATAACATCCATACCTGTATCGGCGGTGACCGATGGCGGTGCCGAAATTACAAGCTCGGGGTCTAAAATTGCAAGGTCGGGTATTAACTGTTCATCAACAAGGGGGAATTTTCTGCCCTCATCGGTGTCGGTAACTACCGCAAATTTAGTAACCTCACTACCTGTACCGCTGGTGGTGGGTATAGCAATTAAAAGCAAATCACCAAGCCCTGATTTTTCACCCATTAAAACTATTGCCTTTGCGGCATCAATGGCACTGCCGCCACCAAGCGCAATAACAATTTCACCACTGTTTTGGGTAATGAATTTAAGCCCCTTTGCAATAAGCTCGGTGGTGGGGTCGGGGGTGATTTCATCAAAAACGGCTATGCTTTTGTAGCCCTGCATTTTGTCTAAAATCTTATTTATTAAGCCGCTTTCAACCATAAACTTATCGGTTATAATTACGGCCGATTTGCCCTCAAATTCATAAAGAGTATCAAGGGCGTTTTTGTTAAACCGTACCTCGGTACGAATTTTAAATCTGTTCATACTATTTTTTAACTATGCTTACCATACTGCCATTTGCAAGCCCTGCGGCATTTGCATCATCGGTATCCAAATGCATTTCAAGGCGGAAGTCCTTATGCACCCTTACCTGCACATCAAAAAATCTTGTGCGGCGCTCGCCAAAAGCGTCAACGTCAACATATTCGTTATCCTTAACGCCAAAGCGCTCACCTTCTTCTATGCTCATATGGATATGGCGGTTGGCAATAATACAGCCCTCATTTAAGGTTACAGTACCCTTGGGGCCAATAATGGTAATGGGTGCCGAGCCCGAAATTTTACCGCTTTCTCTAACAGGGGGCTTAACCTTTAAAACATAAGCATCGGTGCGGGATATTTCAACCTGTGATGCAGGTCTTACGGGACCAAGTACACGCACCTTTTCAATAGGGCGAAGCGATGGGCCAACAATTGTAAGCTGCTCCTTACAGGCGTACTGACCGGGTTGTGAAAGGTCTTTAAAGGGGGTAAGATCATAACCCTTGCCAAAAAGCACCTCCACATGCTCTTTTGACAAATGAATATGTCGGTTTGATATACCTACCGGTATGTCACCCTCGGTAGATGAGCCATTTTCAAGAGCCTTTAAAACGGCTTCAGCAACGGCCGAAATGTTTATTTCCATAACATTACCTTCTTAAAAAGATTGTTAAATAATTCTAAAGTTGTCTGCCATTACACAGCGGCGTTTACGTGTAAAGCTGCGGGCCGAGGTAATACCCTCACCTGTGGGACCTGCAATGGTAAAGGTGGTGTGCCCTTCACCGCCAAAGCCAATGCCTGCAAAGGATGGCGCATTTTTAACAAAAATGGTGGTTTCAACCGCAGCCGCAAAGCGGGATAGGTTATCAATATTCTTTGAATGCATATGTGCGGTGTGGCGGTTGCCGTGCTCCGCCTTAACTGCCAGGTCAATGGCTTCATCAATATTGCTAACACCTACAATGGGCAGTATGGGCATCATAAGCTCCTCCTGCACGAAAAGGTGGTTAAAATCGGTTTCACAAATAATACAGCGGATGTCACTACCTACCGAAACACCTATCATATTAAGTAGCACTGCGGCATCACGACCAACGCATTTGCGGTTGACTGATTTTTTGGTTTTGCCTGTTTTCTTATCGGTTACATCAACCAAAACAATCTCGGCCAAAGCATCGGCCTGAGCCTTTGAAATAAGGTAGGCACCATTTTTTTGCATTGCTGAAATAAGGCGCTCCTTAACATTGTTAAATACAAAAACTTCCTTTTCGGCAATGCAGGGTAGGTTGTTATCAAAGGTGCAACCGTCAATAATATCCTTACCTGCCTTTTCAATATCGGCGGTGTCATCAACTATAACGGGTGGGTTACCTGCGCCTGCACCGATTGCCTTTTTGCCGGATGATAATACCGACCTTACAACACCGGGGCCGCCTGTACAAACAAGAAGTCTAATGTCGGGGTGGGTTTGCATAATCTTTGCCGAATCCATGGTGGGCTTATCCATTGATGCTACCAGCACTTCAGGACCGCCTGCCATTTTACTTGCGCGGTTTACAAGGTCAACTGCATAGTTTGAAACGCAAATAGCACCGGGGTGGGGGTTAAACACAACACCGTTGCCCGCCGCAATCATACCAATGCTGTTGCAAATAACCGTTTCACTTGGGTTTGTACTAGGGGTTATTGCACCAACAACGCCAAAGGGTGCCATTTCGGTAAGGGTAAGACCTGCATCGCCTGTCTTTGCCTCACTTACAATATCCTCGGTGCCGGGGGTTTTATCGGCAACAAGGTTATGCTTGGCGGTTTTATGGTCAACCCTGCCCATACCGGTTTCTTCAACACCCATTTTAGCCATAATGGGGGCTTCCTTGCGGGTAAGGTTTCGTATAACGGTTATGATTTCTTCGCGCTTTTCTACACTCATTGCGCGTACTGCCTTGTAGCCCTCTTTAGCGGCTGCAATGGCTTCATTCATATCACTGTATATTCCAAGCAGCTTTCTGCCCTCATATTGGGTGCTGGTATATGAACCGGCCGATGCAGTATTTACTGCACCCATACTGCCTACAACTTCTCTAACTATTTTTTCAATATCTGCTTTGGTTATTGCAGCCATAATAATAATTCCTCCGAAAAACTAGTTTTGATTTTGCCTTTGAAAAATAACATTTGTGTTTAGTTCATTAAGGCGTTTTTTCCAGGCTTCACCGGGGTCGGTTTCGGTTACAACATAGTCAACCTCATTTAAACCGCAAACCTTAACAAATGAAACCTTGTCAAATTTTGATGAGTCAACGGCCAGCACCTTGCGTGTGGCAGAGCCAAAAAATGCCTTTTTAATTTGACTGTCGCGTTCATTTGAATCGGTAACGCCTGAGTTTACATCAATGCCCTTGCAGGAGCAAACGGCAAGGTCCACATGAAAGCCCTCAACCATTTTTTCTGCCTGATAGCCAACCAGTGACAGACCACCCTCCTTAAGGGTACCGCCGGTTGAAATAACCGTCCAGTCAGGCTTATTTGCAAGCTCCAACAAAATCTCAATAGAGTTGGTAATAATGGTTATTTTTTTGCGGTGCATAATGGCCTTTACCACATTAAGAGCGGTTGTACTGGCATCCAGCATAATGTAGTCGCCGTCTTTAATCATACCTGCAATAATTTCTGCAATTTTTTGCTTGCTTTCCACATTTGACTGCTTGCGAATATGAAACGGCAGGTCGGTATTAAAATTTTCTACCTTAACGGCACCGCCGTAGGTTTTTTTAGCAAGTCCGTCATTGTCCAATTTTTCAAGGTCGCGGCGGATGGTCTCCTCAGTAACCTTAAACTCACGGCTAAGGTCACTAACCACCACCTTACCTTCCATGGAAAGTCGGGCCAGGATTGCGTTTCTTCGCTCAATTGCGAGCATACACAGTCCTCCTTAAAATAATATATATAAAGGTTTAACTTGATTTTAAAGTTATAAAATGCTTTGCCAAAGTTTTTTGTCGGGACGCGGAATAACCGAGCTGTCAAGCAGCATACCTCGGGCAGAGGCTTCCTCCTCAGCCCTTTCAATGGCGGCGGTTACTGCCGAAACACTGCCCGTAAGCAGTAGGTAAGACTTACCACACATGCCTCTGGCAAGGCGTAGTTCAATAAGCTCAACCAAGGCGGTTTTGGCGGCGGCATCGGCGGCAACTATTGCGGTTGCGGCCGAAAAGCTTTCCATAACGCCAAGCGCCTCCACACCCTCGGGCTGGGTTGCGCCGTAAATTGCTGAAAACAATGAGTCGTGGGGATTACCCAGTACAAAGCTATCAATAACCTTGGCGCCGTATTTAGTTTTAGCCGCATCGACCGATGCTTTTGCGGCACTAAGTTCGCCGCTTATGATTACAATGTATTTACCGGGGCATACGGTTGCACACTCAATAATATCAACCTCGGCGGTTTTTATCATGGTGTCGGCTCCGCTCATACCGGCAGAAACGGTTTGATATTCAACCATTCCAATAGCTTTGCCCATTGCCTTAAAACTCCTTTAGATTTTAAGCGGCACTATTTTGCCGCAATAATTATAAACTTATCATTAACATCGGTAACGGTACCGCTTATTGATGCGTGTATGTTTACCGAAAGGGCGTCATTGTCGCCAAGTGCTATTACATCGCCCTTAGTTACTGCATCACCCTTATTAACCACCGCTGTGGCAGGCTTTCCAATGTGCTGTCCCAGTAAAAGCTTAACCTTTTTGGGTGAATATTCGGTGCCGTCAAGCGGGGCGGGGTGATTATAGTCTGTAAGACCCAGCCTTGCAGTAAGGCGAGATTTTAAAATGTATCTGCCCTGCCTTGCAGAGTTTATATCATCTGCTATTGCAGGTGGGACTGTAATGCCTGAACTTCTAAGGGCGCCCTTAACCTTGCCCATAAGACTGCGTGGGTTAAGACCCTGAAAGCAGGAATACATTTCACAAAGACCACAACCACTGCAGAAAAAGGTACCAAGGTAGGGGGTGGTGTCGCTACTGTTACCGCTGGAAATATTTCGCATAAATTTGTGTGGCTCAATAGGGTGGCCAAGCAAATTGCGGGGGCACAGGTCGGTGCACATATGGCACTGACAACAGGCCGACATAGCCCTTTTAAGCGAAATGCTGGGGTTATTTTGCCTTTTTTTAATTACATACTGGTCGGGGGGTAACACTAAAATAGCATTTGATGTTTTGGTAATGACATCATTTTCACTCACAATACTGCCGGTCATAGGACCGCCGTTTATAAGTGCATATTCATCAATTACCGCACCGCCTGCCAGCTTAATTGCCTCTTTTACGGTTATTCCAAGCGGAACCTTTAGTGTTACGGGATTTTTAACTGCGCCTGTAACGGTGATGAACTTTTCGGTTACACCGTCACCGTTTTGGGTGGCATTATAAAGGTTTAACATTGTTTCAACATTAAATACCGTAACGCCAACCTCAATGGGTAATTTACCGGGTGGCACCACGCGACCGGTTGTTTCATAAATTGTTACAACCTCATCACCCGCGGGGTAAACCTCCGGCAGAAGACCAACCTCAAAGCCTTCAAAATCGCCAATTATGGAATTGACCGCCGCTACCGCCTTTTTATAAGATGGCTTAATAGCAATAATAACACGGTCGGCACCTACTGCGCTTTTAACGGTATTAAGGGCCGTTAAAATTTCAAAAGCATAGGTTTCCATAACCTGACGGTGAAGCTTTAGCAGTGGCTCACACTCGGCACAGTTAAGCAATATGGTATCGGCCTTGCTGTTAAGCTTGGCATAGCAGGGAAAACCTGCACCGCCTGCACCAACAACGCCGCTTTCTTTCAAAATTTTGCTAAGTTCGGTTATGTTCATAAAAATCAGTCTTCCATAAGTCCGATTGAGTTATCAATAATACCAACAATGGCGGCATCAACAGGGGCGGTATCCATAGCACAACCGATGCGTGCCGCACTACCTACGGCAACCAATACTATTTCGCCAATACCTGCGCCAACATTATCAACCGCAACAATGCGGCCTTCAGCCTTCATATTTTCAAGTGGCTGAACTATCATAAATTTGCTGCCAAGCAGCCTTTCGTTTTTTCTGGTGGCAACTACGCTGCCAACTACCTTTCCGACTACCACGAAAAAATACCCCTTTCAGGAAATAATTTAACTGCTATGGGCTTCGCACTTGGCGAAGCCCTAAAAACAGTTCGCCGGAGATTTTGCCAAATTATTTAAGAGAAGGTAAAATCTTCTCAACATCAGCGTGGGGTCTGGGGATTACATGAACCGCAACCAGTTCGCCAAGCTTAGATGCCGCAGAAGCGCCCGACTCGGTGGCGGCTTTAACAGCGCCAACATCGCCTCTAACCATAACAGAAACTAAACCAGAACCGATTTTTTCGGTGCCGATAAGTTCCACGTTGGCGGCCTTAACCATTGCATCAGCAGCCTCAATAGCGGCTACCAAGCCTCTGGTCTCAACCATGCCCAATGCTTCAAGTGCCATAGCTTTTTTCCTCCTTACAGAATCAGTAAATATGCATATCTACCGCAAAGCGGAGATTAACAAAATTTATACAAACGCGAAAAGTTATTATTTAAGTTTAGGTAAAATCTTTTCAACGTCTGCGTGGGGTCTGGGAATTACGTGAACGGCTACAAGCTCACCAAGCTTTGATGCGGCATTACCGCCCGACTCGGTAGCAGCCTTAACTGCACCAACGTCGCCCCTAACCATAACAGATACCAAACCGGAGCCGATTTTTTCGGTACCAATAAGCTCTACATTAGCTGCCTTTACCATTGCATCGGCGGCCTCAATAGCGGCTACCAAACCTCTGGTTTCTACCATACCTAATGCTTCAAGTGACATTTTCTTTTCCTCCATTACGGGTTTTGTTGCTACTGCAGGGGCAGTAGCTTTTGTTGTTTTTTTAGGTGCTGCTGTTTTGGCTGCACCATTTGCGGCTGTTGCCATAAGCATTATCCACCTTTCGGTAATAATTTACTATAAGTATAATAAACTATACTTCTTGCAAAGACTTATCCTCTTTAGGGGCGGTCTTTTGCTTTTTAAGTAATCGTGAGGCGCTAAGCTTTGCCATACGCAGTGTTTCTTCGTGGGGGCTGGCAATAACGGCATATGCCGCCAATTCCTTTATGGCGCCGTTTGCCGCGGCTTCCACCGCTGCCTTAACCGCCGAAACCTGACCTGTAACAATAACGGTAACCAGTCTGCCGCCAAGCTTTCTTTCCCAAGTGACAAACTGAACATCTGCCGCCTTACACATAAGGTCTAAGCAGTCAACCGCTGCTGCAACGCTTTCAACCTCTATCAGTCCTAATGACTTCATAGAAAAGCTTTCTCCCTTTTATTAAAGTTTGGGCAGAATTTTTTCAACGTCTGCGTGGGGTCTGGGTATTACATGAACTGCTACAAGCTCACCAAGCTTTGATGCTGCAGCAGAGCCCGATTCGGTAGCAGCCTTAACAGCGCCAACATCGCCCCTAACCATAACAGATACTAAGCCGGAACCGATTTTTTCGGTGCCTATAAGTTCAACCTCTGCGGCTTTAACCATAGCATCGGCGGCCTCAATAGCGGCAACCAAGCCTCTGGTTTCTACCATACCTAATGCTTCAAGTGACATTTTAAATTCCTCCGTTTACTAGTTTTTATCAAAAGCGTTGAGCTTTAACATTTTTTCTGTACCATCCTCAACATTGGGGATGATGTGTGTGCAAATTACACCCGAAACCTCATTAGCGGCGGCTTCAGCAGCCTCAACCGCGGCTTTAACATCTGCCACGCTTCCGCGGAACTTAACCGCAACTATTAGCGGCACCTTAAGTCCTTCGGGATTACCGGGTTTGTTTTTATCAAAATTTTCTACCGTTACGTTGGCGGCCTTGCAACCTGCATCGCAGGCAACAAAGGCGGCAACCAGACCGTAAACCTCAATAATTCCAACTGATTTTGCCATTTAAGCCACCTACTCGTTAATAACGGCGATTTTAAGTCCCTGCATTGCAAGGTTGGTTTTAAGCGCCTCATTTATTTGTTCAAGCGGGAAGCGGTGGGTTATAAGCTTTTCAAGCGGAATGCCTATACCCTTTGCGCGTTTTAAAAAGTCAAAGGTTGTTGCATAGTCGCGCAGGGTGTACACCCATGAGCCAACGGTAGTAATTTCCTTTGCACAAATATCAAAGTGGGGGTTGATTGTGGCGTCGCCACCGTTTATGAAGAAGCCAAGCTCACAAAGGCCGCCGCCACTTCTGATAAACTTATAAATATTAGCGTGTGCAATGGGTGAGCCTGTGCACTGAAAACCAAAATCAGCGGGGTAGCCGCCAAAGGCATCTTCAACTGCTTTGGTAAGCTCCTCAATACCTTTATGGTTTTTAAAGTTAACAGATTTTTCGGCGCCCATTTCTTTGGCAAACTGCAGGCGCTTTTCTTCACCGTCAACCGCAACGATATTTTCAATACCCATTGTGCGAAGTACAGCAATGCAAAGAAGACCAATAGGTCCGCAGCCCTGTACCACCACGCGGCTGTTA
>JAFNZJ010000012.1 GCA_017382915.1 Clostridia bacterium
GGATCAGCTTCAGAAGTTAGGTCTTATGAATAAGGACGCCTTTACCTGTACCTGCTATATGGACGAGGTGGGCAATAAGCCCAAAAAGGGCGACGTTCTTTCCTGGGCAGAGTCCAGTGCCGTAGTTTACGCTAACTCTGTTTTAGGTGCTCGTTGCAACCGCAACAGCGGTATTTTGGATATTATGGGCTCTATCGTTGGTTACGTGCCATATTTTGGTCTTTTAACCGATGAAGGCAGAAAAGCAACCTGGGTTGTAAAAATTCAGACCACCAAAAAGCCCGAAGCACAGCTTTTAGGCTCGGCTATTGGTATGAAGGTTATGGAAGACGTTCCCTACGTTATTGGCCTTGATAAATGGATTGGCGATGAGCTTAACGACGAAGCCTGCACCTATCTTAAGGACTTTGGTGCCGCTACCGCATCAAACGGTGCAGTTGGTCTTTACCACATTGAAAACCTTACCCCCGAAGCAAAGGAAATGGGCAAGGCTTTAATAGTTGCCGATGCTAAAGAATATATTATTGACGACGCTGAGCTTGAGCGTGTTAAAAATGAATACCCTGTTATTTGGAAAAACCCCGATGCAAAACCCAAGCTTTGCTTTATGGGTTGCCCCCACATGAGTCTTCAGCAGCTTAAGGACTGGACCGACAAGGTTGAAGCGTCACTTAAAGAAAACGGCAACAAAAAGGTGCTTATTCCCACCGTATTTACTGCCGCACCCAAGGTGCTTGAGGCATTTAACAAAACCGAATATGCCGCACGCCTTAAGGCAACAGGTGTAATTACCTCGTACATTTGCCCACTTATGTATATGAACAACCCGCTTTGCAAAAAAATGCCTGTTATTACTTCATCAAACAAGCTTCGCACCTATACAAGTGCGCGTTATTACACCGATGATGAAATTTTAACCGCTATTACAAAGGGAGGTAAATAAAAATGAGAGAATTTAAAGGTAGAGTTGTTACCCCCGGTACCGCTTGCGCCGAAGCACTTGTTACTACACAGGGCTTTAACACCCTTGCATCCTTCCAAATGGCTTTACAGTTTGGCGATAAGGAAGTAAAATGCGGTGACCAAAACAATGCCGACATTAACGGCAAGCCTATGATTAACAAGGCGCTTTGTTTACCACAAACAATTGGCTCGACCACAGGCGGCTTGGTGCTTTATTGCGCTTGCGCTATGGAAAAGAACCCCGCTTGTATGCTTTTTGCAAACCACATTGACTCGCTTGCGGCTGCAGGCGCAGTTTTGGCTGACGTTTGGGTAGATAAAATTACAATGCCGGTTATTGACTGCCTTGGCGATGAATTTTTAAATTACGTTAAGGACGGTATGAAAATTACCGTTAAAGAAGACGGAACGGTTGTTGTAGAAGATTAATATTAAAAGAGGTGGAAAATTTCCACCTCTTTTTTGTGTTTCAAATTATAGTTTAACGATTAGGCTTCCCCCTTGAGGGGAAGCTGGCACCGAAGGTGACTGATGAGGTGTAAATAGCAGTATTTAAAGGTTTTCCACCTCATCCGCCTCGTATACTCGGCACCTTCCCCTCAAGGGGAAGGCATAGATAAACCCCAATTTATCGATATATTGCTACGCAATTCGATATTTTTGCTAACGCAAAATCGATATGTTTGTTACACAAACTCGATATGATATAAATCCCTTCTTGTTCCGCAGAACATATCGAGGTTTTGACACGGTTTGTAAAAACAAACTGTGTCAAAAGCATATCGAGTCATTTACGACATATCGAAAATCCCGTGAGGGATTTATATCGATGGGCCTTAGGCCCAATCAGTGAAACATTGTCTGAAAGCCGTCGACCATTTCGCCTGCGGCCTTTAAAAGCTTGGCGCCGCCTTTTTCAAGGTTTTTGTTGTCCTTTATCATCATTTTACCAACTACAACCGCAGTTGCACCCGCAAGCATACCGGCACCTACGCCCTTTATAAACGACATTGTTGAATTGTTTTGCATAAATATAACCTCCTTTTGTGATTAGTTTGTCCTAAAGTGAGGTTTTTATTTATATTAATTAATAAACACACCTTTACAAAAAAGAAAATATATTATATAATAATATATTATGAAAAAATTATTTATACTTTTATTTATTCCAACACTTTTGCTTTGCGGCTGCCGTAAAAGCGAAAACACAAAATCACAAAATTTGATGGACACCGTTTGCACCATAACTGCCGACTGCAGTGAGGAAACCTTAAACGGTGTTTTTGAACTTTGTGAAAAATATGACCGCCTTTTAGGTGCATCAAGCCCCGATAACGAAATTTCTATGATTAACCACTATGACGAAATGGAGCTTTCGCCCGAACTAATCGAAATGTTGGCGCAGTCAATTTATTATTGCCAAAAAACAGGTGGTAAATACGACATTACAATTGCCCCTGCCGCCCAGCTTTACGATTTTGAAAACCAAATTGCACCGCCCGAGGCCGAAGCCAAGCGTGTGCTTTATAAGGTTGGCTATAACCGAATTGAAATTAAAGGCAATTATGTTGACCTTCACAATACTGATATTGATTTAAGCAGTATTGTAAACGGTTATATTACCGATAAGCTTTTAAAAACC
>JAFNZJ010000075.1 GCA_017382915.1 Clostridia bacterium
CCTGAGGTTGGGGTTTCAAGCAGGTTGAGTGAGCGAAGTAGGGTGGATTTGCCGGAGCCTGAAGGTCCGACTATTACAACAACCTCACCTTTTTTGATTTCACAGTTAATGCCGTTAAGTGCCTTGACTGTGCCGCCAATATAGTGTTTATTAAGGTCAACAACCTTTATCAGTGTTTCATTTTTAGCGTTCACTCTTTCTCAGCCTCCTTTCAAGTAAGCCAACAAGCCAGGTAAGAATTACTACAACAATAAGGTAAATAATTGCTACAGTTAAAAGGGGTATGAAATATGAAAATGTTCTGCCTGCTATGGTGTTGCCGGCCTTTGTTAGGTCAATAACGCCAACATAACCTGCAACAGAGGTTTCTTTAAGTAAAACTATAAATTCGTTACAAAGGGTAGGTAATACCGCCTTAAACATTTGTGGGGTGATTATGTACATCATGGTTTGAAAATAGTTAAAACCAAGGCTACGGCCTGCTTCAAACTGACCGCCATCAATTGACATAATACCTGCACGGAAAATTTCGGCAACATAGGCGCCGGAGTTAATACCAAATGCAAACATTGCTACCAGCACGCCATTATCTGATGAAGCAAAGATTACAAAGTAAAAAATCATTAACTGTACTACAACAGGGGTGCCACGTATTACAGTTAAATATAGCTTGCAAATAGCATTTAAAAAGGCAAGTAATGAATAACTAAAACCACCCTTTGATTTTAAGGTTTCTTGGTTTTTATCAAACGAAGTACGAACTGCTGCTACAAAAACACCGATTACAACACCAAGCGCCAAGGAACCAAGTGTAATTAAAAAGGTGTTTTTAAGTCCGTCTAATATAAAATCAAATCTGTTACCATCAATCATAACCCTTACAAATTCTTCATAAAGGTCTACAAAAAAGGTGGCCACAGTATTATACAGGCTTACGAAAAAATTTATAATATCCTGCATATTTGCTCTCCTTTCTAACCGAAAAAATAGGGCGGATAACTCCGCCCTAAATTAAGTTTTTTAAAAATTATTCGGCAGGAACATAGTAGGGGTCAAGGTCCTCAATAGCGTTGATTTTGCCGCCATCATCCTTAGTAATAACAACCTGAATGCCGGTTGCATAGGTTGATGAGAAATCAACACTTTTAAGTCTTTCATCGGTAACGGTCATACCGGCCATACCCATTGAGTATTTACCGCTTTGAACACCGGGGATGATTGAATCAAATGCTACATTTTCAATAACAAGGTCATAACCTAATTTGTCAGCAATGATTTTAGCAACCTCAACATCAATACCGTAGTATTTGTCGCCGTCAATGTACTCATAGGGTGGGAACTCTGCGTTGGTAGCCATAACAAGGTTGGGTTTGTCAGTATCTACAGCCTTTACAGGAACGCCAACTAAAGCTTCGCCCGAATTGCTGATGTACTTGTCAACAATCTTTTTAACAGAGCCATCGTTAATAAGCTCTACCAAAGCGTTATTAACATCGTTTTTAAGGTCGCTACCCTTTTGGAAGCAGATAGCATATTCTTCTTCAGCATATGCAGACTCAAGAATCTTTAAACCTTCGTTAGCTGCAACATAAGATTTAGCAGGCTCATTATCAATAATAACAATGTCTACCTTGCCAACCTTAAGGGCTTCAACTGCGGCAGCTCCGTTGTCATAACGAAGCACAGCATCTTCACCAAAATCGCCCGATGCATAGATGTCACCGGTGGTAGAGGTTTGTACACCAATTTTAATGGTGTCACTGCTACCGCAACCGGCAAAGCAAAGAGTTAACATTAAAACTGCAAGAACTAATGATAAAAACTTTTTCATAATAATACCCTCCCAGATATTAATTTAGTAACTTTAGTTTATCACATATTTATTCAAAACGCAAGTCTTTATGCGAAAAAAATGCAAAAAGAAGATAAAAAGTTAAATATTATGCATAAAAAATGCATAAACCCGCCTTTTATGCAAAAAAGCGGGTTTGTTTTTTAATTAAATTCAATTTTTCGCCTTTCTGAAAAAAGGTCATTAACCCTAAATTTCAGTTCACTATGCTGCGGTAATGATAATTTAACATCGGTGTTTAGTATATCCTCTGCCGCTTTTGATGCTGCAAATAAAATTTGCTGGTCCTCTAAAAGGTCGGCGATTTTAAGCTTGGGCAGACCATGCTGCTCTTTACCTAAAAAGTTACCCGGACCGCGCAGTTTTAAATCTGCTTCAGCAATTTTAAAACCGTCGGTGGTGGCGCAAAGTGACCTTAATCTTTCGTTAGTTGTGGGGGAGGTGGAGTTGCTTATAAATATACAACTTGATTCGGCCGTACCCCTACCAACACGACCACGCAGCTGGTGTAGCTGTGAAAGGCCAAAGCGCTCAGCATTTTCAACCACCATTATTACGGCGTTTGGCACATCAATACCAACCTCAATAACAGTGGTGGATACCAAAACATTAATTTTACCCTCTGCAAACTCTGCCATAACCTTGTCTTTATCTTTAGGCTTCATTTTGCCGTGCAGTAGGCCAATGGTATAACCCTTAAGTAGACCTTCTTCAAGTTGTTTTGCATATTCAGTGGCAGATGCAAGCTCGTTTTCGGGGGTGGCATCAATCATTGGGCAAACAACATAACCTTGATAACCCTGTTCAAGATGCTTTTTAATGTAGTTAATTGAACGCTGCCTAAGTGGGGTATCAACCAAATAACTTTTAATTGGAATTCTTCCTCTTGGAAGTTCATCAATAATGCTTATATCCAAATCGCCGTAAACAACCAGCCCCATAGTGCGGGGGATAGGTGTTGCCGACATAACCAGTGTGTGTGGGTGTTCGGCCTTTTTGCTTAACATTGCCCTTTGTGAAACGCCAAAACGATGTTGTTCATCGGTAATAACCAGTGCTGTGTTAGGTAGTTCAACATCATCGGTTAAAACGGCATGTGTTGCAACCAAAATATCAACATTGCCGTTTTTAACTTCACTTTTAATAAGCGCCTTATTTTTGGCTGAAAGTGAGCCTGTAAGCAAAGCTACATTATAGCCTTTGCTTTTAAATAAATCGGTAAATGATTTATGGTGCTGTGTTGCCAAAATTTCGGTAGGGGCAAGCATAACGCCCATATAACCGCTTTTTACTGTGGCATAGCATAGTGCTGCGGCAACGGCCGTTTTACCGCTACCAACATCACCTTGAATAAGGCGGTTCATTGGGTGAATACCCTGCATATCATTAAGGCAGGCAGTAATAACCCTTTTTTGTGCATTGGTTAGTTCAAATGAAAATAAATTTTTAATTTCATCCAACCCAATGGGTAAAACCCTTTTTGAGGTATTACCGCGCGCGCGGTTTCTAAGCCCTGTAAGACCTAAACGCAGTAGCAAAAGCTCTTCAAAAGCCAGTCGCTTGCGTGCGTTTAAAATATCATTTTTGTCTTGCGGAAAATGTATTTTTGTAACCGCCTCTTGGTGTGAGAGTAGGTTATACTGTTTTACTATGTTATCGGGCAAAAATTCTTCAAGCTTAATGTTTTCAAAAAGGGTTGAAATGTTTTGGGCAATTTGATTTGAGGTTAACCCTTCGGTGGCGGGGTAAACAGGTCTTATTTTAGCGTCTGTAAACGGTCGAATATCGGGGGAGGACATATTTCTAAAAGTGCCGCTCCACTTGATTTTGCCATAGAATAAATACTCTTTATCCTTTTCAAGGTTTGCCGCCGAATATTTGCTATATAAGGTAACTTGTATTTGACCTGTGCGGTCATAAATATAAAACCTATATGCTTCAATCTTTTTGTTCTTGGTGGTGCTTTTTTCAATTTCTGATGCAATTTTTGCCTTTATGCAAACCGCTTCATTCATTGGCGCTTCATCTATTCTGGTTATATTTGACCAATCCTCATAAGCGCGCGGGTAGTAGGTGATTAAATCCTGCAATGTATAAAGGCCCAACCTTTTTTTAAAAAGCTGAGCCCTTTTTTCGCCTATTCCTTTTACAAACCTTATATCTGTATCAGTATATGGCATAAATACATTTCCCTTTTAATTATTCTGCAGAAATTATGAAGTAATAAACAGGTTGACCACCGTTGATAACGGTAATTTCAATTTTGCCGCCGAATTTTTCATTAAGTTCGGCTTGAACACGGTTTGCTGTATTTTCGCTAACATCTTCACCAAATATGATAGTAAGGAAGGACACATCCTTTTTACACATTTTTTGGCACAGCTTAACAGCGCAGTGTGTAAGGTCGGAATCGGTAAATATAATTTTACCGTTTTCCATAGCCATAAGGTCATCCTTTTTGATTTTTAAACCGTCAAAGTCAGAATCCCTTGCGGCAAAGGTTATTTGACCTGTTGAAACATTTGAGAAGGCATTTTGCATTGCAATAGCGTTTTTCTCATCCGAAAGGTCGGGGTCAAAGGCAATAACGGCCGAAATACCCATAGGAATGGTGCGGGTGGGTAAAACTATAACCTTGCGTGACGCAAGCGGAATAGCCTGCTCTGCCGCCATAATGATGTTTTTATTATTAGGTAAAACAAAAACAGTCTTTGCAGGGGTTTGCTCAATTGCCTTTAAAATATCATCGGTGCTGGGGTTCATGGTCTGACCACCGCTAACAATGGTGTTTACACCAAGCTCACGGAAAAGATTTTCAAGACCTTCACCAACGCAAACCGAAACAAAGCCAAACTCTTCAGTAGGTTCTACAGAGGTGATTTTTTCAGTATTGGTGCTGTTATTAACAGGCTTTTTCTTTGCGTTTTCAGAATCGTGCTTAGCGCGTTCATGCTGGTCACGCATATTTTCAATTTTAAGGTTAACTAACTGACCAAAGGTAAGTGCTTTTTCTAATGCGTTGCCGGGGTGGTCGGTATGAACGTGAGTTTTAATAATATCCTCATCATCAACAACCACAACGCAGTCGCCTATGGTTTCAAGGTAGGCGCGAAGGTCGGCAGCATCACTATCAGCCTTGTCCTCTTTGCGGTTAACAATAAATTCGGTACAGTAGGTAAAGGTAATTTCACCCTCAAACTCTGCGGCGGCATTGCGTGCGGCATCACCTTCACCATTATCAATTGCAGCTTCGGTTTCACCCGAAATTTGAATGATTTTTCCGTTTTCAAAAACAGAAAGCATGCCTTCAAATATTACAACCAAACCTCTACCGCCTGCGTCAACAACACCAGCCTTTTTAAGGGTAGGTAACAGGTTGGGTGTATCATCCAGGGCAACCTTTGCACCTTCAAGTGCGGCCTTAAATACGCCTAAAGCATCTGCGCCGGCTGATAAAGCCTTTTTAGCCTCCTCAGCGGCAATGCGGGCAACGGTAAGGATTGTGCCTTCGGTGGGCTTCATAACAGCTTTATATGCGGCCTCAACACCGGCAGAAAGTGCGGCTACTAAATTTTCGGCAGTAACCTCTTCGCTTGAGCCAATGCCCTTTGAAATACCCCTAAATAAAAGGGAAGTAATAACACCTGAGTTACCTCTGGCGCCACGAAGTAGGGCAGAGGCGGCAATTTTAGCGATTTCGCCTGCATTTTTGCCTGCCTGCTTTGAAAGCTCACGGGCGGCATTGCCAATACTCATTGACATATTTGTACCTGTGTCACCATCCGGTACGGGGAAAACGTTCAATTCGTCAACGCGCTGTCTTTCGTTGAAAATGTTATTTGAACCTGAAATTATCGCGTCGCGTAGAATATCACCTGAAAACAAAATTAACACTCCTTAAAGTGGCGAAATAATATTTTTCGCCTTTATCGTAATGAATGCGAAAAAAATTATTCTTTTATACCGTCTACACGGATTCTAACCTTTGAAACTTTAATGCCTGTTGCTTCATAAACGGTGTATTTCACCTTATGCATAATGCTTTTAGCAATAGCATTGATGTTCATACCATAGGAAACTACTATGTGAAGGTCAACAACAATTGAGGAAAAGTCGCCCCTTACAACCACACCGGTATCAAGGCGGTCCTTTTTAGAAACAAAACCCAATAAACGCTGTTTTGAGCCGCGGGGAACCATGCCAACCACGCCAAAGCAAGAGGTAACAGCACGGCCTATAAGCTTTGAAAAATAGCTATTTGAAAGGGTGATTTTACCAATTCTGGTTTCGTATGAAATCATAAATATATCCTCCTGTTATTTTGTATACTGTATTCCGTGAAAAAGCTCGGTTCTGGTGGGAGTTAAGCCCGCGCCCAAGCTTTTACTGTATATGACCAAACCGCTTCTAAAACAAATAGGGATAACCGGTAGTTCTGCAGTAAATGCGGTTATTAAGTCCTGTAATGTGTATTTACCGTTGTAATAGCCCTTATAGGCATTTAATGAGGTAAGTGTAATTTCACCCGGCTTTTGCAGTGTATCGCCGGTGGAATTTTGCGATGCGTTGCTTGAGCTTGGCTTTTTTGAAGTGGTATTGGTGGTGTTAACCGAACCGCCGCCGTTTAAAAGCACATTGGCCGAGTTAAGGTAAACAAGACCGCCAATATCCATATTTTCTTCAAATCGTATTTCACCCAAATAAAGGTCATAACTGCCCGATTTCAGCCTTGCGCGGTAGGCAGCATCGCTAACGGCATTTACCGTAATTTTAAGACCTGCGGCCGCAGCATTTTCTGCAATTAACTTGGCGGCGGCAGTACGGGATTCGTTAGCGGAATTAACAAGCAATGAAAGTTTAAGTGTATTACCGTTTTTAAGCTTATAAAAACCGTTTTTATCCTTTTCGGTATATCCGGCAAGTTCAATGTTATCTGATGCAATTTGAATATTTGCGGTATCCTGTATTGAAAGCAGGTTATCGGCAGGCTTCCAATTAGATGGCACAGGGCCAAGCGCCGGTGTAGCCTTTAAAAAGTAGGAGTTTGTGCAAATGGTTTTGCGGTCAATTGCAGTTGAAATTGCTTGGCGGAATAAACTGTTTGAAAGCTGTGGATTTTTAGGGTTAACACCTAAAAAGACTATACGGGTTTGACTAACATCTGCCGCAGTACCGTTCATTTTAGGTATAACATTGTCAAGCAGGTCGGTAAAATATAAATCAACCATACCCGCAGTAATTGATTGCTTAACCGATTCATTATCGGGGCAGTCAACGGTGTTTATTGTTTTTATGGCAAAATGCTTGCCGTAATAATTAGCGTTTTGCAGCAGATTATCATCTTTAACATTAAAGTAATATCTGCCTGCGCCAATAGGGGGCAGGGCGCGATTATCACTATCTTTTAATTGGTCACTGCCCTTTTTTATTATAGGAAAGGTAAGCAGATTTGCAAAATATAAATCGTTTCTGCTAAGGGCAATTTGAACTGTTTTGTTTGAGGTTACACTTGCTGATTTTGCGTACTTTAAAGCGTTTGAGTGGCGTGTGGTTTTTGATGCCTTTGCCTTATTAAATGAAAAAACAACATCCTCGGGTGTTACCAAACTGCCGTCAGAAAACTTTGCCGTTTTAATGGTTATGGTACACACATTATTTGAAACGGTTACCGATTCAGCAAGTCTATATTCAATTTCATAATTGTTATTTAAAATCAAAAGCGGCTCAAAAATAAATTGCGATAAAACTGCGTTCTGTTCAGTAACACAGGTATAAGGGTCAAGTGAATCTTTGCTGCTGTAAAGCAACTTAATGGTATCTTTAACGGGGGTGGAAGGCCTGTTTTGTACCAATTCACCGCTCTGGGTGGTTTGCGGTGACTGACCCGAACAACCCGAGAAAATAACCATTGTAAATACTAAAATCGCAGCAATTACAATTTTAAATTTCACAGCAAACCTCCTAAAACAAAGTCCGCTAAAAAAATATTTTCATATTATTATACTATATTTTGGCTAAATATTCAATAGAAAAATATATAATATATAAATATTACATAATAGACAGGCGCTTAATATCTGTTACCAGACCGGTGCTTTTGTCAATATCAAAAATACAACCGTTAAGCTCACATTCGCCGGTGGCATTTATAAAACGAACGGGTAATTTGTCTTTAAGCTTTTGGATTATTATATCCTTATCAACGCCTAAAACCGACTGTTTAACCCCTGTCATACCAATATCGGTTATATAGCCGGTGCCGCCCGGCAAAATCTGTTCATCAGCCGTTTGAACATGGGTGTGTGTACCAAAAACGACCGACACCTTGCCATCTAAATAAAAGCCAATAGCCCGTTTTTCAGATGTAGCCTCGGCATGAAGGTCAACAATAATTATTTTAGCGCCTGCCTGCTTGGCAATTTTAATTTGTTCATCAACCGTTTCAAAGGGGCAGGCCATACTTTCGGTGTAAACTACGCCTAAAACATTTATAACCGCAACGGTTGTGTAACCCATATCAACCAAAGCTATGCCTTTACCCGGTAATGAATGGGGTAGGTTAGCGGGCCTTAAAATAAAAGGATTTTCATCTAAAAGGTCAAAAATTTCTTTTCTTCTTACGGTATGGTTGCCACCTGTTATAACATCAACGCCTGCCGAAAACAGCATTTCTGCGCTGCTGGGCAAAATTCCGTTACCTTCGGCTGAATTTTCACCGTTGGCAATTACTAAATCAATAGAATATTCTTTTTTAATTTGCGGTAATTTTTTAAGTAAAAACTCGCAACCGATTTTTCCGCAAATGTCACCAATGGCAAGCACCTTCATAATATACACCATACTTTCTTTATATATTTTACACCTACGGCGCAAAATTTTCAACAGTTTTGAAATATTCAACAAAACATTTATAACATTTAATAGAAAATATGCAGTGTGAATGTAAAAATGTGTGTAAAAAAATATAATTTTTTCAAAAAAAGGGTTGACATTTGCTTTTGAGTATTGTATGATAATCGTAGTTTATTTTGCAAACTTATACGGAGGAGATTTATCATGGCTAGAAAATACCAAATTCCCGAGCTTACAATTAAAAATTGCGAAATCCCCGAAGTTCTTAACGGTAGCAATGATGTTCAAGTTGTTGACGTTGACATGCAAGTTGCTGACCTTTTTGGGTAATCAATTATTTTAGTTGTTTAAGCAAGAGGTACTTATGCAGAAGTTAAATAAATTAATTTTTAGCGTAGGCTTATCGGTCTGCGTTTTTCTGTTTACTATAATACTTGTTGGTTGTAGTGTTGAAGGTGATGTCAATATTAACAATAACAGTACAGGTAACGGCAGTGTGGAAAATAATGAATTAAATGGCAGTAATGCTCAAAATGACCAGTCATCGACATTTGTTTCGGGTGAGGGCAGTGGCAGTTCTAATGTTGCGTCCATTCAAAGCGGCGATGTTGTAATTAACATTGGTGATGTTATAAGCGGTACAAATACCGGCTCATCATCAAATAAGGTTAATACTGTTACTTCTAAGCCGGGTAGCAGTGTATCATCAAAGCCAAGTAGTTCCGCATCTCAAAAGCCCACAACTTCTAAAAAACCTAACGATGATGGCTGGACAGGGGACTATCCCATACCCAAATAAATAGTAAAGCGCCCTTGCTCTTAGCAGGGGCGCTTTAAATTTAAAAAGCAGTGCTTAATTTTAAGCACTGCTTTTTTGTTTTGAATTAAAGTTCATCTGATTGCGGTTCAATATCCTCAACTGTGTTAAGCTCGGTTTCAATTTCATCATCATCTGAAACGGTAACAACCGTGGTTTGGATTTTTGAGTTTTTTCTGTTAAGAACAACCGCCCAAATTATGCAGCCAATAACAATCAAAAGGCAAATAATAAATAAAACAATGACGATTGGATTTATGCCAACATCACCTGTGGCGGGGTTTACCATTGCTAACATATAATCAACTCCAAGTATTAGGTTTTGGTTCAAAAAGTTATAATATCGCTAATATTTTTTTGTATTATAACACAAAAAGGTGTTTTAGTCAATTTTTTTTGATAAATATGATAAAACTGTAACCTTTTTTGGGCTTTTTGGGGGTCCACTTTTTAACTTAAAAAATTTCAAAAAAACATTGCCTTAATATACCTTTTATGTTATAATAAACTAGTTATAAAATGGCTTATTATATAATTATATTTTATTATTCTAAAGGGAGTGTGTAAAAATGGTGGTTTTAGGCATTGACCCCGGTTATGCTATTGTGGGTTATGGCATTGTAAAATATCAAAACAACCGTTTTACACCTATTGAATTTGGCGCAGTCATAACCACCGCAGGCACTGAGTTTTCAACCAGAC
>JAFNZJ010000013.1 GCA_017382915.1 Clostridia bacterium
ATAATGGTTGCAACAGTATTTTCGGTTTCTGTTGTTGCCGCTACTGCTACCCCCATTTCTACAAAGGAAGAACTTAATAATATCAGAAATGACCGCGCAGGTAATTATTATTTAACCTGTGATATAGTTTTCACTCCCGAAGACTTTTTAGAGGGTGGAGCTTTTTATAATGGCGGCAAAGGCTTTATTCCCCTTAGTACAAATGGTAGACCCTTTAGCGGCACCTTTGATGGTAAGGGCTATTCAATAAAGGGACTTCAAATTTCGGTTTCGGGTCTGGTTTATACCATTTCAACCACCCCGATTACTGCTTCTTCATCATCCGGCAGTACAGATGATGAGGGTTGGACAGGTGACTACCCGATTCCCCCTTCGGTGGAAATTCCTACAGTTTCACCCGTTGTTGGCCTTTTTGGTAATAACACCGGTACTATTTCTAATTTGTATTTAGAGGATGCCGTTATTTCAGGCAATGCTACCAATGGCACAAAAATGTACATCGGTGGTATAACCGGTCATAACAATGGTACCGTTTCAAACTGTGCTGTAAAGGCAACACTTTCGGGCAATTCGGCTGCCTATGTTGGCGGTGTTGTTGGTTATCAGTCCGCAGGTAGCGTTGTAAACTGTGTTTCTAATGTTAATATTACCTCAGGTGGCAGAACTGCAGGTCTTGCAGGTGCTGTTGCTGCGGGTAGCGTTAATAGCTCATATAGTGTTGCTAATGATAAAGCAGCGGTTGCCATTTCAAATTCTTCAAGCACAATAAATGCTTACTATGTTGCCGATGCCGACTGTGATGGACTTGGTACAAGGGTTGCTACTGCAGATGCTAATAACCCCGAAAAATTTGCAGGCTTTGATTTTGAAGATGTTTGGTATATTAGCGGTGAAATTAGTATGCCTTGGCTTAGCAGTATGAGAAAGGTTGTCCTTGGCGATGCTAATGCAGATGGCTATATAACCCTTGATGATGTTGTAATGGTTGCACAACACGTTGCAGGATGGAATACCGACATTGTACTTGAAGCAGCGGATGTTAACGGGGATAATAATATAACCCTTGATGATGTTGTTTTAATTGCACAGTATGTAGCTGGTTGGGATATACCTGAACTTAATTAAAATATGAATATTTTAATCGTTTCACAACATTTTTACCCCGATAATTTTAGAATAAACGAAATAGCTAATGAGCTTAAAAATTTAGGCAATGAGGTTACAGTGCTGACCTCATTGCCTGATTATGCTACCGGTAGAGTGCCAAAAAATTGTAAAGGCTTTAAAAACCGAAGGTTTGATTATAACGGCGTAAATGTTATACGCAGTTTTTCACTCCAGCGCCGTACAGGTGTTATTTTTAGGGCATTAAATTACGCTTCATTTTGCTTAAGCTCTACCCTAAAGGCAAAAAGCCTTAAACAAAAATTTGATGTTGTAATATGCTATCAAACATCACCTGTTTTAATGGCAAATGCCGCCAAAGCGGTAGCCAAAAAACAAAAAATACCCTTTGTTTTATACTGCCTTGATGTTTGGCCCGAAAGCCTAAAAGCTTGGCGGGTAGGTGAGGGTAATCCGCTGTTTAAGGTTATGCATAAATACAGTAAAAAAATATATAACAGTGCTGATGTCTTGGCTGTATCATCAAAGCCATTTATTGATTATATGCATACTGTAAACGGTGTTGAAATCAAAAAAATGGTTTATTTGCCACAGCATTCTGAAGATATGAACCTTATGCCAAAACAGGCTCGCGGTGATACCGTTAACTTTGCTTTTGGCGGTAATATCGGCAGTGTTCAAAATGTTGAATGCATTATAAAAGCCGTTGCTGAGCTTAAAGATTTAAGCGGCTTTGTGGTTAATATTTATGGTGATGGCAGTGAGCTTGAAAACTGTAAAGAGCTTGCAAAAAAATTAAATACC
>JAFNZJ010000076.1 GCA_017382915.1 Clostridia bacterium
CAACTTGTTGAATTTAAAACTGTAATTAACAAATACAGCGACACCTTTTCATTCTGTGAAACGGTTAATGAAACCTTTGGCACCTTTAACCATAATAAGACCGTTGCACATAAGGAGCTTCATTTAGACACCTATTCATAAAAATAAAGCAGGCTACAGTTTATACTGTAGCCTGCTTTTTTTGACAAAGTGTGTTAGTTTTGGTATAATATGTTTAACTTGTTAAAGGAGGTCTTTTGATGACAAATGTTTTTCAAAAAATATCAGCAATAATATATTCATTAATGGCAATTACCCTTTTAGGTTGTGCCGGTTATTCGTTATATATAATACTGCTTGATGGTACATTCTATCCACCTAAAATAATTTCATTTGCCATTTTTACCGCTACTGCAATTGCCATTACTACAATAGCATTTTTTATAACAAAAGCCGCCTTTAAGGGCAAAAACCTTTATAAACTAGTTATTATAAGCGTTTTAGCCGTTTTACCCTTAACAACTATTTGTTCGACACTTTTGAATTTTGATATTAACTATTTGTTTTATAGCAACATTTATCTTTACATGTCTCACCGCACGCCAGCAGCACCAACAACATTAATATTGAGTATTATTATAATTGCTACCGCTTTGAACATTTTAGCTTTATGCTTTAATAGTAACAAACAAAACGGAAACGAGCCTAAAATAAAAAATTCCAAGTCTACTAAAATATTGGGTAGCATTTTTAGCGTTTTTTCCATTTTAACAGGCGCAATTATTTTGATTTGGTACGTTCTTCAGGTTGTTTTAATTAGCGATTATAATAAACTTTTTGAAACATATTCCTCCTATTATCGTTGGCACCTAATCTTTTTGATTTTTGCTTCAATTATTCTAATTTTAAACGGAGTTTTATCTTTAATTTGCGTATTTTCTAATACTATGCGCTCTAGATTACTTAAAACAGCAATAATAACATTTATGATTTTTATAGTTCTTTGGTTTTTAAGTAATTCATATTCTTCCTCGGAGGAAATTTTTGTAGGAATCGAAACTTTGATAATATATATTGCAAAAAATTTATTTAACGCAAATATTCCCAGTAAAATAATATCTGTTTTGGATATGGTTTTTTCCTTTCAAGTTTTTTGTCCGTTAGGACTTTTTACCTTTATAAAGATAGCCAAAAAATATAATAACGATTAGCAAAAAGGCCCGTTTAGACGGGCCTTTTTTATTTTAGTTTAACTATTTTAATCCCTTCATAATAGGCGTTTAATATTTCGGTATAGGTGCTGCCCTGCTCGGCCATATAGTTGGCGCCAAACTGGCTCATGCCAACTGCGTGGCCATAGCCGTTTACAGTAAAAATAAAGGTGTTGTTGCTAAAGGTTAAATCAAAGGCGGCAGAGCGCAGGTTAAAGGCTGTACGAAGTTGGGCGCCTGTAAAATCTTTACCGCAAAGGGTAATTTTTTTGACCGTGCCTGCGGTGGTTTTTTGATTTTTGCCTATAAATTTTGCCGCGTCATCCCCGGGTGTGGCACCAAGCGATATAAGTTTATTTTTAAAATCATCGGTCGTTACCTTTACCTCACTTAAAAACTGCGGGCAAAGCAAATCATAGGCACTGCTTTTGCTTTTAAGGTATGGGTAGGCACTGCCCCAAACATTTTCTGCCGATTCAGTATTGCCGGGCGAAATTGCATGGTATGCCGCAAAAATCGGCTGATTATCATAAACTATAAGCATATCCTTAACGGCGGTTATTACATCCTTTAACTTTTTTTCATATTCGGTCTGCTTTTCGCCCCATTTGGCTTTGCGCCCTTCGGCATCAATATAGCCTTGGTCCAATGATGAATCATTGGTAAGGTCATATTCACTACCCTTATTTTGTGTAGCCTTACGGTAGGCAAAGGTGTATGCTGCAAGGGCCTGCGCCTTTAATGCCTCGGCATTATTGGTGGCCGCCATCTCGGCCGCGAGTACCCCAAGCAAATATTCTTCTGTTTTAATGTTTTCAACCTTTTCGGTATCTTTAAAATAAAGTCTGAATTCATCAATGCTTTTTAAATTTGCCGTATCTGTAACGGGCGCACTGCTTGTCCCTAAAGGCTCTGTTTCCCCGCTATCCACCGCAATAAGCGGCATAAGTAAAAATGAAAATGTAAGTATAAGTGTTAAACCAAGGTATAAATTTTTCATAATAATCCTCCGCTTTTTATCTCCATTACATTTTATTACCAAAATAAGCCAAATATTACTGCATTTTTTGGTTGACTAATTTTAGGTTTCAAACTATAATATATATGTATATATTTATATGAAACGGAGTGTTTTATTTGGCAGTTGTAAAACCCTTTAAGGGCTTAAGGTTTAAAGAATCTGCAGGCCCTATTAATGAGCTTGTTTGCCCCCCTTATGACATTATAAGTGAGGATGAACGTAAAGAGTTTTTAAAAACCAACCCACACAATGTAATCCGCTTGGAATTACCTAAAGAGGGTAAAGATATTTACAAAAAAGCCGGCGAGGTATTAAACACCTGGCTTGAAAAGGGCATTGTTGCCACCGAGGATGAAAATAAGTTTTACATTTATGAGGAAGAGTTTGAGGTAGAGGGCGTACGCCGCAGCTTTAAGGGTGTAATTGCCAGGGTAAAGCTTACCGAGTTTAGTGAGGGCGTTGTTATCCCCCACGAAAACACCCTTTCTGCCGCTAAAGAGGACCGCTTTAACCTTATGTGTGCCACAGGCTGTAACTTCAGTCAGGTTTACTGCCTGTTTGAGGATAAGGACAAAAAAATCAGCGATATTTTTGAAGATACCGCAAAAGGCAAACCTATTCACGACTTTGTAGCATCTGACGGCGTTACCCAAAGACTTTGGACTGCCGATGAAGACTGTGGTCTGACCGAGCTTTTTAAAGACAAATGCCTTTATATTGCCGACGGTCACCACCGCTATGAAACGGCACTGCGCTACCGCACATTTGAGCGGGCAAACGGCGCCGCCCCCGATGCTGCCAGCGAATATGTTATGATGATGCTGGTACCAATGGAAAGCGACGGCTTGGTTGTATTCCCCACCCACCGCGTTATTCATTCACTTAAAAACTTTGATGGCAAGCAGCTGCTTTTATCGGCCAGGGAGTTTTTTGATATTGGTGAAATCACCACCCCCGAAAAGCTTGAAAACCATCTTAAATCTGAATATGAGGCAGGCAAAATGTCATTTGGTGCCTATATTGACGGTAGGTATTATATACTGTCACTTAAAAGCACCCCTACCCTTGAGGAGCTTTTACCAAACCTGCACGAAACACTTCGTGAGCTTGATGTTACGGTGCTTCACAGCCTTATATTAGAAAGGCTTATGGGCATTGATAAGGATAATATGGCAAAGCAAATAAATCTGCGCTACACCCGTGATATGGATGATGCCGTAAATCAGGTTAAAAAGGGTGCTAACTGTGCCTTCTTCCTTAACCCCACCCGCGTTAAACAAATTGCCGCGGTTGGCGGTGCAGGTCAAAAGATGCCCCAAAAATCCACCTATTTTTACCCCAAGCTTATTACAGGTCTTGTAATGAATAAAATCAAATAACCAAAAAGGGAGTTTTAAATTATGTCAATTTTAGTTACCGGCGGTGCAGGTTATATTGGTAGCCACACCCTTATAGCACTTATTGAGGCTGGCTTTGAGCCAATTGTTGTTGATAACCTTTGCAACAGCAAAAAGGAATCATTAAAGCGTGTTGAAAAAATCACAGGCAAAAAAATCAAATTTTATGAAAATGATGTCCGCGATGCCAAGGCTATGGATAAAATTTTCAGCAAAAATAACATTGATTCGGTTATTCATTTTGCAGGTCTTAAGGCGGTTGGCGAATCGGTTCAAAAGCCTATGGAGTATTATGACAATAACCTTACCAGCACCTTTGTTTTGATTGATGCTATGAAAAAGCATAATGTTAAAAAGATTGTTTTTTCAAGCTCGGCCACCGTTTACGGCGCATCCGAAACAGTACCCCTTAAAGAGGGTATGCCCACCGGTGCCACCAACCCCTACGGCAGAACAAAGCTGTTTATTGAAGAAATTTTGCGCGACCTTTATGTTAGTGATAATAGCTGGAGCATTACCCTGCTTCGTTACTTTAACCCCATTGGCGCACACATCAGCGGCACCATTGGTGAAGACCCAAAAGGTATTCCCAACAACCTTATGCCCTACATATCACAGGTTGCGGTTGGCAAGTTAGAAAAGCTTCATGTATTTGGTGATGATTATAATACCGCCGACGGCACAGGCGTTAGGGATTACATTCACGTTGTTGACCTTGCTGCAGGCCATGTTAAGGCAGTACAGTGGGTACTTGGTAATGAAGGCTGTGAGGAAATTAACCTTGGTACCGGTAACGGCACCAGCGTGCTGGAACTGAAAAATGCTTTTGAAAAGGCATCCGGCAAAGATGTTCCCTTTGTAATTGACCCCCGCCGCCCCGGTGACCTTGGTGAGGTTTATGCCGATGCAAGCAAGGCCAAAGAGCTGCTTGGCTGGGAGGCTAAACTTAACATTGAAAGAATGTGTGAGGATAGCTGGCGTTGGCAAAAGAACAACCCCAACGGTTATGATAAATAGGTATAATAAAACCCGAGAGTTAAGATTTTAACTCTCGGGTTTTTGTTAGCTTAAATATTTATCTTCCTTTTTGGTTTTAACTCGCTCGGTGAGTTTTTGCTTATTGCCCTTTTCATCCACCACATAGGTGTTTTCAAGCTGGGCTATAAGGCTTTTTTTATAGGCTTCAATATACTCTTTGCGAAGTATAGCCTGTTCTGCCTTTTCATCATCGGTAAGGCCTTCTGCCTTTTGTTTGCGGGCAAGTTCATTTATTCTTTTGATTTTATCCTCGGTCATTTCAGTACCTCTTTAAAGATTTTCTAAACGCTTTTGCTGGCGCACATCATTACCGCTAAACTGCTTTAAGGCATAACTGCCAATTATACGTGATGCCACCCTTGGGGTGTAACGGTCGGCAAGCTCCTCCATATTAAGGTTGGTGCTGATAACGGTGGGTTTGCCCGACAGCAAGCGGGTGTTTATTATGTTATAAATTGATGCCTGTGTAAAGGAAGTGGCAAATTCGGTGCCTAAATCATCAATGATTAAAAGGTCGCACTCTAAAACATCCTCTAAAAAGTGGCCGTCACCGTTGCCTTTAAAATGCTCCTTTTCAAGCTTATGTAAAAGGTTTTGGGCGGGGCTGTAAATTGCGCCAAGCCCTTTGCCAAGCGCTGCGGCGGCAATGGCAAGTGACAAATGCGTTTTACCAAGACCTGTACCACCAAAAAACAAAACACTTTGTGATGCGGGGTTTAAATCTTCGGCATAGCTTTTAGCAAAATCAAAAACCTTTTTCATAACCGCCTTATCGGCAGGGTTTTGATAATAATCTAAACTAAAATTCTCAAATGTACACTCATTTATGGGCATACCAACCGACAGCTGCTCAAAAGAAAGCTGCTTTGCCTTGGTTAAAACGCAACCGCAAAGTTTGGTGCCTAAATAGCCTGTATCACCGCAAAGGGGACAACAGGGCACATATTCATGAAGTCCCACCTTGGTTTTAAGCTGTTCAAGTTCATTTTTAAGGCGGTCACTTTTGGTTTTAATGGCGTTAAGGCGGTCAGTATCACCCGAAATTGCCACCATACCCATTAAGGGCCCTAGGCGCATAAATTCGGCATCAATTGCCCTAAGCCTTGGCTCAGCATCATAGCATTTTGCCTTTTCTACCTCATAGGCGCGGCGGTTATCCTGTCCTTTTTTTATAACCTCATTTAGGGCCTTTTTTAAAATTTCTTTATTATATCCCATCTTAATCCTCGTTAATTATTTTACTTAAGGTAGCCTCTGAAAGGTCAAGGGTTGTATTTAAAAAGTTTTTACCCTTTTTGGCGGCGGGCTTATCACCGGTAGCAGTGCTTTGATTTTCAAGGTCTTTAACATCCTTAATGCCGGCTTTATGCCATTCAGTAAGCACCTTTTTTATGTAGGTTACCTTATACCTGCCAAGTGAATCAACGCAGGCATCGTACGCCTTTTTAAGCAGGGCTTCGGTCATTTTCCACTCAACTATGGCCTGTACTGCAAGCTTGCTTTCGCTTTCACTTGGGGCGCGGTTATCAAGCCCAAATGCCCTTTGCATTTTATACCAAGCGGTACGGGCGTTGCCAAGCTCCACAATACGGTTTTCGGCGGCCGATATACTGTTAATGCCGTTATCCACCCAGTCCTTTGCCACCTTTTCAATGTAGCTTATGTTAAAGCGCTCGGCCTGGCGAGCATATTCAAGCACCATTAGTATAAGTGATGCATCCATACCTAAATCATCATACAGCCACACCAAAACAGAGCTTTCACTTTGCTTTAACATACGACCGAATTTTTGCTGTGCCTCATTAAGCAAAAAGGCAATTTCGGGCGATTCCAAGCCGCGGCGCGCAACCTCTTTACGGTCGGGTCTTATGGGTTTGGGCGGTGCCACCTTTTTGGGTGTGGGCGGAATAAGCTTTTCCACTACAAGGTCGTTTTCACCTTCAATGAAGCCAAGCTCACACCAAAACATAAGTGCATCACAAATATCGTCCACCGTAACATTAAAAAGGTTTGCCATTTCTTCGGGGTTAATTTCACCGTCATAGGTATGGCGCAGGCAATAAAGTATTACCCTAAGCTGCAGGGCACCTGCCAATTTTATGTGTGAATCAACTATTTCGCTGGGTACCGAAAAAGGCGGGGTTTTAAAATCCTTACGCACCTTAAACTGCATACTGGGCAGGCTCCTTTCAACTAACATAATTATACCTTTATAGTATAACAAAATCATTTTAATTTGTAAATGGTCGAATTTTTAGTAATTTTTTTATTTTTTCGCCCCAAAATACAACCTATTGAATTTTTTAAGCCTTAGTTTGCCACACATCCACAAAATGTAGCCAATATAAAAAAATATTGCTTTTTATATGGTGATATTGTATACTAATTTTAAAATAAAACTGTACTTTTGGCTTAAAATGTAGTATTATATTTATGTTATTAAAACTCAACCGAATAAGGAGTGTTGATTATGAATAGAGAATTACTTGAATTATTAGAAAAAAATGCACGCTATACAACTGCAGACCTTGCCACTATGCTTGGCATCTCTGCCGATGAGGTGCGCGCGGAAATTGCTAAAATGCAAAAGGAAGGCCTTATTCGCGGTTTTAAAACCATAATTGATTGGGAGCGTTTAGACAGCGCTTATGTTTCGGCCCTTATTGAGCTTAAAATCACCCCACTACCCGATTTAGGCTTTGAGGATGCCGCCAAAAAAATTATGCAGTATGATGAGGTTGAAAGCGTTTACCTTATGTCGGGCAGCTATGACCTTACCGTTATAGTTAAGGGCAAAACCTTCCAAGAGGTTGCAATGTTTGTTGGTAAGGTGTTGGCACCTATGAACGGTGTTATATCCACCTCCACCCACTTTGTACTGCGCCGCTATAAAGAAATGGATGTTATTATGTGCGGTGAAAAAGGCGATGATAGGGGGAGCTTTTGGCTGTGATGGATTATTCAAAAAAACTTAACTCCAAAGCCGCCGCTCTTAAACCATCAGGTATACGCAAATTTTTTGATATTTCTGAACAGATGGATAATGTTATATCCCTTGGTGTTGGTGAACCCGATTTTCAAACCCCGTGGCATATCCGCCGCGCCGGTATTGAATCGCTTGAAGGCGGTAAAACCCGCTACACCGCCAACCGCGGTATGGAGCCACTTAGAAAAGAAATTGTAAAATATATGAAGCGCCGCTTTAACCTTACATATGACCCTAATGAGGTTGTAGTTACCGTTGGCGGCAGTGAGGCCATTGACCTGGCGGTTAGGGCTTTGGTGGAGCCGGGTGATGAGGTTTTAATTCCCCAACCCAGCTTTGTCTGCTATGAGCCTATTGTGACCCTTGCAGGCGGTGTGCCCGTAACCATTGAACTTAAATCATACAACAACTTTGTTTTAACCCCCGAACAGTTGGAGTCTAAAATAACAAGCAAAACCAAGGCTTTGGTACTGCCCTACCCCTCTAATCCCACCGGCGGTATTATGCTAAGGCAGGATTTAGAAAAAATTGCCCCCATTATTAAAAAGCACGACTTAATGGTTATTTCGGATGAAATTTATGCCGAGCTTACCTTTGGTGAGGACCGCCATGTATCAATTGCTGAAATCCCCGATATGTGGGAGCGCACCGTTATTGTTTCGGGCTTTTCAAAAACATATTCAATGACGGGTTGGCGCCTTGGCTATGCCCTGGCACCCGAGCCAATTATCTCTTTAATGACTAAAATTCACCAGTTTGCCATTATGTCGGCACCTACTACATCACAGTATGCCGCCATTGATGCCCTTAAAAACGGTGATAATGACATTAAAAAAATGCGTAATGAATATAACGCTCGCCGTAGGCTGGTAGTAAACGGCTTTAATGAAATTGGTCTTACCTGCTTCGAGCCGCTTGGTGCTTTTTACGCCTTTCCGTCAATTAAATCAACCGGTCTTACCAGTGAGGAGTTTTGTGAAAAACTGCTTTACAGCAAAAAGGTTGCTATGGTGCCCGGCAACGCCTTTGGCGATAGCGGTGAAGGCTTTGTAAGGGTTTCATACTGTTATTCGGTTGAACACCTTAAAGAGGCTTTAAGGCGCACCGCCGAGTTTGTTAAGGAGCTTAAAGACGGTGAATAAGAAAATAACCACACCTGCAAATGCTAAAATAAACCTGCATTTGCAGGTTCTTAATAAACTGCCAAACGGTTACCATAATATATCAAGCATATTTCAGTCGGTAACACTTTTTGACACCGTAACGGTGGAGGTAGCCGACGGCAGCGTTGTTAATGTTTTTACCGAAAATGCCGTTATTGATGGTGAAAACCTTGCAAAAAAAGCGGCCGAGCTGTTTTTAGACAGCACGGGCATAACCGCCAAGGTAAATATAACACTAAATAAAAATATTCCCATTGCGGCGGGGCTTGCGGGTGGCAGTGCCGATGCCGCGGCAGTGCTTAAAAGCCTTAATGCGGTATTTAACAATCCCCTTGCCAAAACCGAACTGTTAGAACTAGGGCTTACCCTTGGGGCAGATGTTCCCTTTTGCATTATGGGTGGCACCGCCTTGGCAGAGGGTGTTGGTGAAAAGCTTACCCCCCTACCCTTTATTGGCGAATTTGATGCGGTGCTTATAAAATGCTTTAACAAAAGCTCCACAGGGGATATGTATCATAGACTTGATGCAAGGCAGAATATACCGTCATCAATTACAAAGGATATTATAAATGCCCTTGAGCAGGGTAACACCAAATTGGCATTTAGCCTTTGCACCAACGACTTTTTAGGTGTTAGTGACAACGCGGTACAGCAAAAGGCAATTATTAGTAGGCTTTATGAGTGTGGTGCAGTTTTTGCAGGGCTTTCGGGCAGCGGTCCTACCGTTTTTGGACTATTTAATAGCCTTGACGATAACACTATAAACGCCCTTAAAAATGAGTACGGCAACATTTATATTTGCAAAACAACTGAATAAAATCAAAAAAACACTCCAATACTGCGTTTGTTAGCTGACAAACATATTTAACGGAGTGTTTATTTTATGAAATTTTTTAAAAAACTTTTTAGCAAACGCTTTTTTGAAAACGATATTGCGGTGGCTTTAGTATGTGCCCTTATATTCACCATATTTTTAACCCTTGCCGGCTTTGAGGTTGGATGTAATGAACTTAGAGGCAATGTACTAAGACTGCATATTTTAGCAAATTCCAACAGCGAGGCCGACCAGTCTATTAAACTTGAAGTTCGTGATGCGGTACTGACGGCATCTGAAAAGGTTTTTGAAGCCGCAAAAAGTAAAGAGGATGCCCTGAATTTGGCAAAAGAAAATGTTGGACATTTTAAAACTGCCGCCGAGCAAAAATTAAAACAGCTTGGCGTAAACCAAAGCGTAACGGTCAAGGTAGAAAAGACATACTTTAACACCAGAGAATACGAAAACTTTACCCTACCGGCAGGGCAGTATGATGCCGTAAGGGTACTGCTTGGTAATGCCGAGGGCAAAAACTGGTGGTGTGTTATGTTCCCCTCAATGTGCATACCCGCCGCGGCAGATGAGCATAGCCTTACCGAAGCGGTGGATGAAAAATCGGCCGAAATTGCCGAAAATGCCCCAAAGTACGAAATACGCTTTAAAATTGTTGAGTGGTATGAAAGTATTATAAATTGGTTTGAAAATTAGTATAATAAATATCCACCCGCATAGCGGGTGGTTTTTCATTTTCGGGCATAGCCCTAATGTTACTGGCTACGCACAAGTGCGTTTGCGTATTGGCCTGCCAGCCACGCAACTATTACCCGCCACACATAAATGTGTCGTTTCG